>JAUVOA010000062.1 GCA_030599445.1 Atribacterota bacterium
AAACCTTACAAGAATTAGCTACTTTTGCTAAAGATTTAGGAGTAACCATTGCTATTGAAAATATCTCTCCGGATGTAGAAGAAGAGTCTATCTGGGAATTATCAAAACGATTTAATAATGATAAAATGCTTCCTCCCCCAGTTCTTACTCCAAAAACACCAAAGCCCACTTTCTTGCGAGAAATTAGTAAATATAATTATGGCACGAAGATTGAAGATTTGGTTGAACAAGTTAAGAAGATTGATCGAGAAAATGTGGGAATAACTCTCGATTTTGGCCACGCTTATCTGGCTTCTAAATATTATCGCTTTAAATTTTTAGATTCTATAAAATTAGCCCTACCATATATAAAACATGTGCATATTCACGATTGTTTCGGTAAACCTAAACTGTCATATGAAGAACAGGACATTAATCTAATTCAATTTGGGATTGGTGATTTGCATATGCCTGTAGGCTGGGGAGCGATTCCTTATAATAAAATATTCTGTATTTTAAAAAATTATAATGGAGTATTAAGTTTAGAACTAAAACCCCGTTACAAGAAGTTTTATAAGTATAGCTTAGAAAGAGTTAAAGAACTTATAGAAAGCACCAGCAATAACCACAAATTAAAGAAAATCTCTCCTTTTTCCAAACAGCATCATTAGAGACAGAGAAGTTTGATTAATATGTTGTTTGGTTTATATATGAGCAATAATTATTGAGTTCAAAAAATACCCATGCAATCTACACTTTAGATAGAAAATAATTTCTTCAAAGACCTATTATTTTAGCTTTTAGCATTATATAATATAATAATATTTCCTCCCCATATTTTTTTCTATAAAAATTATAATTTTATTAGTTCAAATATAATTTTTTGGGCTAAAAAGTTGATAAAGAAAAAGGAGAAGTAAATATGGATTACCATCTATTCAAAGAAGGAGACCTTTTTCTACTAACTGATCAAGCGGGCAATATTACAAAAAATGAAAATATACAATATGGTCTGTACGCAAAAGATACCAGATTTTTAAGTAGGTATGAATTGTTTGTAGATAATATCAAACCGCTTGTTCTATCTTCTGGGGATGAAGAAGGTAATATAAATAAATTTTACTTAACCAATGCAAATTTTGAAAAAAGTGAAAGTGAAGAAGTTTTAATTAAGCGAGAACAGATCATGTTAAACGGTATGGTATATGATAGGATATTAGTTAAAAATTATTTTTCACAAACTCTTGCGTTAAAATTAATCCTAAAAGTGGATGCTGATTATTTGGATATTTTTCAGGTGAGAAATTATGTAAAAGAAAAAAGATTAGGTGCTATTTTAAATCCTTCTAAAGTTAAAAATGGCGTTATCTTGGGCTATCTTGGCAAAGATGGTGTAAAGCGGGAGACAGAATTGAAAATATTAACAGGAGAAGGAGAAATTTATAAAGACAGAATAGAATTATCTTTTAAATTAAAACATAAGCAAGAAAAAGAACTTACTATTAGCATAATTCCCAGGATCGAAGGCCAAAAGCTGATTAATAAAAATATTATTAGTTTTGAAAGGGCACAGAAAAAATTAAGATCAAATTATAAAAAATGGGAAGAGGATTCCCTAATCATTAAAACTGACAATAAAAACTTTAACCAACTGATAAATAGAAGTCTATCGGATTTAAAATTATTATTAACTGATTTAGGGGAAGGTTTTATACCAATCGCTGGTATCCCATGGTATGCTGTTCCTTTTGGCAGAGATAGTATTATTGCTTCATTACAGACAATAGTTGTAAATCCCAAAATAGCGCGAGAAACATTAAAGACTTTCGCCTTCTTTCAAGGGAAAGAAATTAATGGAGATAGAGAAGAAGAGCCAGGGAAAATAATGCACGAAATCAGATTTGGTGAATTAGCTCATCTCAATTTAATACCTCATACGCCTTACTATGGAACAATTGATTCTACACCTTTATTTCTAATCCTTGCAGTAGGATATTTTCATTGGACTGGAGATTTAATATCTATTAGAAAAATTCTTCCTAATCTATTTGCTGCTTTAGAATGGATAGACAAATATGGAGACATAGACCAGGACGGATATGTTGAATATGATCCTAAAAATACTAAATGGGCAATCAATCAAGGGTGGAAAGATTCAACAGATTCCAGTGTTCATCAAGATGGAAGTTTAGCAGTTCCTCCAATAGCCTTAGTTGAAGTTCAGGGTTATGTTTACCAGGCGAAGAAAGGGATGGCTGAAATATTTTTCTATTTAGGGGAGAAAGACAAAGCTAAGAAATTAGAAAAAGATGCGCGGGAATTAAAAGATAGATTTAACAGAGATTTTTGGATGGAAGACAGGAAATATTTTGCTTTCGGACTTGATTATCAAAAAAAACAAATTGCTTCTATTACCAGCAATCCCGGACATTGCCTATATAGTGGAATTGTTAGCCAAGATAAATCTGAAGCAGTAGTAAAAAAATTGCTAAGCGATGAAATGTTTAATGGTTGGGGAATAAGAACTATGGGGGAAAACGAAGCTGGTTATAATCCGGCGAGTTATCATAATGGTAGTGTTTGGCCTCATGATAATTCAATTATTATCAAGGGTTTAACCCGTTATAATTATCATAGAGAGGCTGTCAAAGTCATTAATGGCCTCATAAAGGCATCTCAATATTTTAAATATAATCGTTTACCTGAACTTTTTTGTGGTTTTAGCCGTAAAGAGACGAAAAGACCAATAGAATACCCTGTTGCCTGTAGCCCTCAAGCATGGGCGTGTGGTAGTATTTATCTGATAATTCAAAGTCTATTAGGCATAAACTCAGACGTGACTAATAGTAGGATCTATTTAAAACCGATTTTACCTGATGAGATAAATAAAGTTGAGATAAAAAATTTAAAAGTGGGTAATAATAGAGTTGATTTTGTAGTGATCAAAGAAAAAGATCGTATTAAGTTGAGTGATGTAAGAATAGAAGGAAATATAGAGTTAATTTTATTAAAATAATTTTTCAAAAAAGTTTTTTAGGAGTATAATTATTTTATGTCAAAAAGAGGTGAACGATGAAAATTAAAAAATATGATACTTTTATTATGGGACATATTTCTAAAGATGAGAATGTCTTCCAGGGAAAAACAGTCAATGAAACCGGGGGAGCAGTTGTTTATTCATCCTGCAGTTCTTATGCTATTAGTCATAAAACCGGCATATTAACTAAATTGTCTTTTAAGGATGGAAAACATCTGGAAATATTTTCTATCCTTAAAGAGAATATCATTACCCTTGATTCAAAAAATACAACTTCTATAAGAAATATTTACCATACCGAAGACAAAGAAAGAAGAACTTGTACTGCGCTCTCTATTGCTGATCCATTTGAAATAAGTGATATTCCTGATAATATCGATTCCCGAATATTTCATTTTGCCGGTCTTATATCTGGGGAATTTGATAATGAAATGATAAAATTTTTGCATAATAGAGGAAAAATTGCTTTGGATGTTCAAGGATTTTTAAGGACTGTAGGGGAAAATAAAAAGATGGTCTTTAAAGATTGGAAAGAAAAGAAAGAATACCTTCCTTATATTGATTATTTAAAAACTGATGCTGCCGAAGCTGAAATTATGACCGGAACAAAAGATAGAAAGAAAGCAGCTGAAATGCTCTTCGGGTGGGGAGCAAAGGAAATTATGATTACTCATAATAAAGAAGTTTTAATTTATAATGGTAAAAAATATTATACCTGTCCTTTAAAACCTCGAAATCTTTCAGGTAGAACCGGCCGGGGTGATACCTGTTTTAGTGCTTATATCACCGAAAGGTTAGATAAAGGAATAAAGGAAGCACTCCTCTTTGCTACTGCTTTAGTTTCTTTAAAGATGGAAAAACCCGGTCCTTTTAAAGGAACCAGAGACAAAGTTGAGGATTATATAAAAAAGTTTTATTAATTATATAGTAATTTAATAAAGTAAAAGAAAGTTAAAAAAATGAAACATACTGAATTTAAATTCAAGACCTTTGATAAATTACAGCTCTTCGGTCAAAGCTGGCAACCGGAAGACCGGCCTCGAGCAGTGGTTTGTTTAGTTCACGGTATGGGCGAACATAGTGGGCGATATGCCCACGTTGCTGATGCTTTAACCCAAGCAGGTTATGCATTATTTACTTTTGATATACGAGGACATGGTAAATCTGAAGGTCCGCGTGGTCATACACCTTCTTATGAAGCACTAATGAAGGATATTTCTTCTTTGTTGGAAGTTGTAAATAAAAAATTTCCTCAATTATCCTCTTTCCTTTACGGTCATAGTTTGGGTGGTAATTTAGTTCTTAATTACGTTCTTCGTCGTCAATCACATCTTAAGGGAGTAATTGCTACTGACCCCTGGCTTCGTTTAGCTTTTGAGCCCCCTCGTTTTAAAATTATTTTAGCCCAAATTACTGATTACATCTGGCCTTCATTTTCCCAGAAAAACGGTTTGGACACCAAAGTTCTTTCTCGTGACCCCGAAGTAGTTCACGCTTACGAAAATGACCCTTTAGTCCATGACCATATCTCATCCCGGATGTTTATCGGCATCTATCAATCAGGATATTGGGCATTAGAACATGCTTCAGAATTTCCTCTTCCTCTTCTACTTATGCACGGGGGAGATGATAAAATAATCTCTATTAAGGCAAATCATGAATTTGCTAACACGAAAACAAAAAATTGTACTTTAAAAATTTGGGATGGTCTTTATCATGAAATTCATAATGAACCGGAAAAAGAAGAAGTCTTCAAATTTTTAATAGACTGGCTTGATAAGGAAGTATCGAAATGATGTAAAATCAGAAGATCATAGAGCTCGATGATTTTAGAAATAATTATCAATTATCGTAGATGAAAATGGAGATGTATAAATGAATTCAATATTAGCAGTAGGATTATTATTAGTAATCGGATTCTTTGGTGGACTTATAGCCAGAAAGTTTAAACTCCCAACTATTAGCGGATATATTATTATAGGGATGGGTTTAAGTGTATTTAATGTTATTCCTAAAGAATTAACCAGCGGAGACTTAAGTGTAATTGTAGAAATTAGTTTGGGGATTATTGGCTATTTAGTGGGGGGCTCTCTTAATTTAGGAATATTAAAAAGGTTTGGGAAGCAGATTATGGCAATTACTTGCTCTCAATTAATGGGGGCCTGGATATTAGTCACAGCATTAATGGCTTTTCTGACTCCTTTTGTCATTAAGCTTGCCATTCCGAATCCCAATTTTTATCAAACTTACCTGCCTCCGGCTATAGTGATTGGTGCTATTTCCTGTGCTACTGCCCCAGCAGCTACCATTGCCATAATTCGGGAGTATAAAGCAAGTGGTCCTTTAACCAGTACTCTACTGGCTGTTATTACCATAGATGATGCTCTTTGTATAATTGCTTATGCTCTGGGGTTGAGTGTTGCAGAAGTATTAACCATCGGCAGTCTTAGTAATATCTCCTGGTTTAAAGTAATAATGGTACCCGCATTAGATATAGGGGGAGCTATATTATTAGGGACAGTCTTGGGATTTGGAATGACCTATTTAATCCGTTTTGCTAATACAAAAAAGAGGTTATCAGTTATTGTTTTAGGAATAATCTTATTATGCGTAGGCATGGCAAAGATTTTAAATATTTCCAGTATTTTAGCAAATATGATTATGGGTTTTGTGGTAACTAACAGAATAAGACCTAATGAAAATGCCTTTGAAGTAATTGACGAAATTGATGAGATAGTCTTTGCTATGTTCTTTACTTTAGCGGGTGCACATTTTGATTTAGGGGTTATGAAAGAAGCGGGAATACTTAGTTTATTAATTGTTGCAGGTAGATGTAGCGGTAAATATATTGGAGCAAGAATAGGAGCAACTGTCTCTCATGCTCCCACAGTAATTAAAAAATATTTGGGATTTGGTTTGTTCCCCAAAGCAGGAGTAACTGTGGGGTTGGCTCTTTTAGCCAAGCAACATCTTGTTTTCTCAGGTACAAGTATAGGAAATATAATGATAAGTGCCATATTGGCCTCAGTTATTTTAAACGAATTAATCGCCCCGCCTTTAACCAAATATGCCCTTATAAAAGCTGGAGAGACTTCTGGAATAAAATAAAAAGAAGGCGAAAAAATGAATTTTGTGTTAATTCCACTAATCTGGTGTAGGGGTCGGATTTATCCGACCCAAGTTATTCTGGTAACTTTGTTATCGGGCTCGATGAATCGAGCCCCTACATATTACTCGTTACAGATTACTTATCACTATATTTCTATACGCTATACGCTGTACGCTATACGCTAAAATGCGAGATACGATTCACGAAATACGAGATACGAATTCAGTTTTGCATTTTTCGTTTTTAACTATATACTAAATACTATATACTGAAAAAGTGGAGGAAAATATGAAAGAAAATATTTTAGTAATCAATCCCGGTTCAACTTCTACCAAAATTGCCCTATTCAATCAGGAAGGAAAAGAGATTTTTAAGGAGAGTATCTCTCATTCCACAGAAGAACTTTCCCAATTTAAATCTCTTTTAGAACAGGGTCCGGTCAGAAAAAAGATAATCTTGGATTCCTTAAAAAAGAAAAATATAGATTCTGATTACCTAAAAGCGGTTATAGGCCGAGGTGGTGTATTAAAACCTTTGGAAGCCGGAACCTATAAGGTAAACGATAAGCTTATAGATGACCTAAAAAATTCTCCCATTGAACATGCCTCTAATTTAGGAGGGATTATTGCTCATGAAATAGCTGAAGAAATTGATATACCTGCTTATATTGCTGACCCGGTATCGGTTGATGAATTTACCGAGATTGCCCGTATATCCGGGTTAAAAGGGATAGAAAGGAAATCCTTACTGCATACTTTAAATATCCGAGCCAATGCTTTCCATTATGCCAAAGAACAGGGGAAAAAACTTGAAGAGCTAAATCTTATTGTAGCCCATCTGGGTGGAGGGATATCTGTAGCCCCCATTGAGAAAGGAAAAATTGTTGATGTAAATAATGCTAATGACGGAGGATCTTTTTCCCCCGAGCGAACCGGCTCTCTCCCTAATAAAGCCCTAATCCACCTATGTTACTCTGGCAAACATTCAGAAAAAGAATTATACAAGCTTATTACTCATCAAGGCGGACTCGTATCTTATTTGGGGACCAATGATGCCAGGGAAGTACTGAAGAAAATAGAGCAAGGAGATAAATATGCTAAATTGATCTTCGAAGCAATGTGTTACCAGATTGCCAAAGAGATCGGGGCAATGGCTACAGTATTAAAAGGAAAAGTTGAAGCAATTATTCTCACCGGGGGCATAGCTCATAGTGAAATTTTAGTAAACAGGATAAAAGATCGAGCAGGCTGGATAGCTCCTATTGTAGTTTATCCGGGGGAAGAAGAGATGAAGGCTTTAGCCGAAGCAGTGATAAGAGTAATAAAAGGCGAAGAAAAAGTAAAAACATATTACTAAAAATAATTTTCAATCTGTGTACTAGTAGAGCGTTTCCTTAATAATGTTATAATGATTTGTCATTGCGAGCGATAGCGAAGCAATCTCAAGTCTTTATAAATAAGGGATTGCTTCGTCACTTCGCTCCTCACAATGACAGAACGAAATGTAAAGGTATTTAAAAAACGAACTACTAGTTTTAATCTGAGTAATCTGTGTATAGGAGGTTTGAAGATGATAAAAAGTTTTAAAGAATTATTTGCTAATTTAAAAACTAAAGGCAGAGAAAAAATCACCGTTGCCGGCGGAGAAGATATTGAAACCTTAAAAGCCCTAAAAGATTGTTACAATTACGGATTTGGAGAAGGAATTTTAGTGGGA
>JAUVOA010000088.1 GCA_030599445.1 Atribacterota bacterium
ATATAATATTATAGCTATTCTTTTTTACTCCTTCTTCTTTACTCTCAATTTTGCTGTCAATGATTGAAACACCAAATCTTCCTTTAAATAATTCAATAATTTCCTCTGGTTTCATATATTCCATATTTATTATCACCTTTCCCTTGTTAGTCGTTAGTTGTTTAGTTAGTTAGTTGGTTAACTGGTTAACTGGTTTATTATTAATTTATTAACTAACTAGCTAGGTAACTAGGTAACCAATTAGCTAATTTTTTAGCGATACAAGATACGTTTTTCACTATTTCGCTGGAATAGCTTTCATGCTTTCTCTTAACTTTTCCAACTTTATCCAGGCTTGCAAGACTCCATTTATAATTGCTTCTGGTCGAACGGGACAACCAAGAACATATACATCAACTGGTATAATTTTGTCTATCGGACCATGTAAGTTATAAGAATCGTAAAAAACTCCCCCGCTCGTTCCACAAGTTCCAACTACTATCACGGCTTTAGGGTTAGGAGTTTGTTCATAGACACGCTTTACTCTATCGAGCATCCTACCGGTCACTGGACCGGTGACCAATAATACATCAGCATGTTTCGGACTTCCTACCAATTTAATTCCAAATCTTTCTAAGTCATAACGAGGAGTTAAACCTGCTACAATTTCAATGTCACAACCATTACAAGAACCTGTATTTAGATGAAAAACCCAAAGAGATCTTTCAAAATATTTATTTAATCTCACTATCCACTCACCCCTACCATAATTAATATTATCGCAGTTATTACAATTATCCAGCCAGAATAATCATTTATATTTCCGGTATGCATTTTTACTAAAGGATTATAATAGCCCTTTAACGCTTCCGTAAGCCCCCAATAGATATGGCTTGCACTTAGATGGGAGTTCTCTTTACTTTTTTCGGGATTACCGGATATAAAAGGCTTATCTTGTTCAGTATTTTTTTTATAACTATCTTCACCTTTGTTTCTGATATAAATTACGATGCTTCCAATCACTAATACAACTACTATCCAAATTATTGCGCTCCAAAAACCACTGCCTGTTTCCAGTAATCCTAACATTTTCTACATACCTCCTAATACTGTACCGGTATACTTAAATTGCTCTATTAAAGACATTACTGCAGGATGTACTAAATTTTTTACTATCAGGTCCGGGAATAATCCAAAAAATATTATAATGCAAGATAAAACGGCCATAGCAAAGACCATACTACGCGGGACTTCCTTAACTTCTTTAAATTGAGGTAATTTTGGACCCAAAAACGCACTATGAAATACTTTAACAAATGATGCTAAAGTCAAGATGCTAACTACCATTGCTATTATAGAAAGTAAGGGATTGAATCTATATACAGATTCATAAATTAAAATTTTAGAGGCAAAACCATTAAAGGGCGGAAGCCCGGCAATAGCTGCTGCCCCAATAATAAAGAAGATAGTGGTATATTTCATAGAGTGAGCTAAACCACCCATCTTATCAAGATTTTTAGTTCCTGTTCTAAAAAACAATGCACCGGCAGTTAAAAATAGCAAGCCCTTATACATAGCATGGTTCATAATATGAAAGATACCGCCTTCCATTGCAGTAATCCCATATTGATTTAAAGCCACAGGATTGGCCAATACTGCTAATCCTACTCCTACTCCCAGAAACATATAACCTGTCTGAGAGATAGCGTGATAAGCCATCAATCTCTTTATATCTTTCTGGATAATAGCCATTGTAACACCGATAAACATAGATAAAAGACCAAAAATAATAATTATCCAGCCTACAGTTAAGACATTCAAAGAAATATTATATAAAGAAAAAACTACTCTAAACAAAGCATATAAACTAGCCTGACTGGCAGCAACTAACATCATGGTGATTGGTGCAGGCGCCTCCGAATAAGCATCTGGTGTCCACATATGCATGGGTACTGCTCCTGCTTTCATAGCCAGCACTGGGATTAAAAGACCTAAAGCAATCTTGTCTAATTGAGAGTATTTAATCACGCTGGCTAAGGCTGCAAAATTAAGAAGATCGTATTGTCCATAAAATATGCCCACAGCAAATAAAACCACAAGAGCAGATATTGAACTAACCACCATATACTTAAAGCCCGCTTCTGCAGGTTCACCTAAATCAATTCCTCTGAAAGAAATTAAGGCAACAGAGGCGATTGAAGCAATTTCCAGAAATACAAAGAAATTAAATACATCTCCGGTAAATTCCATTCCAAACACACCTACAGTTAAAAGCAATAATAGAGAATAATATTTATCAAGTCCGCTATGCTGCTTCATAAAAATTAAAGAATAAACTGCTCCTACAAATGAAACAACTGCAGTAATCAAACCCATAAATATTCCCATCGCATCTATCTGAAGCATAATCCTAATGGGAAATTTTAACCCTGAAGGCAAAGTTAAAGAAGGGGACGTTGCACCAAAGACATAAACTTGGGGACCAACTGTTAGTATTTTCACTGCTAATACAATGGTTAAAATTAAACTTACACTTAAAGCAAGGGTGGTAAGAATCCCCGTAGCTTTTTTATTTATCCGACCGATAAGCGGAACTAAAAAAGCTGCCAATAGAGGTATAGCTATTATTAATATAGGAATATGATTCGATAGATTCATCCTTTCAACCTCCTTACCTCGTCTGTATCCAATGTCCCATAGTGTTTATAAATCATCATGGCAACCGACAATATAAGGGCAGTAGTTGCGATACCTATAACTATACTGGTAAGAGTCAATGCTTGAGGAGTTGGCAAGACCATTGCCTGTCCGGAGGGTGCATAAGTATAAATCGGGGCGATTGCGCCTTTTCTATAACCCAAGGTAATTAAAAATAGATTTACACCATTTTCGATTAAAACAACACCAATTGCAATTTTGATTAAATTCTTTTTAAACATAAGAGTATAAATTCCTAATCCAACAAATATTACCACTGCAACATAAGGTAAATTGCCTATCATTTTATGAATTCTCCTTTTTCTTAGTAAATTCCGCTGCACTAGCCATAGTCAAAACAATAACCCCAAAAGCAGATAAAACTTCTAATCCAACTGCAATATTCATCAGAGGAATTACTCCTCCGGTATTCATATTACCTGGATTAACTCCGATTACGGCAGCATTACCGAACCAACCCCCACTGTTAGCTAAAAAGTTATAAAAAAAGGTTATTCCTAATCCCGAAAAACCTAAAACTATAAACAAAATTAAACCAAAGCCTTCAAAGAGTGATAAAATATCCTTTTTGAGAAATTTCTTAGAATTCAAACTACCATAAGAAATCAATAGTAAAGCGAAAGCTGAGCCTACTACAGCACCACCCTGAAAACCTCCACCTGGAGTAAGGTGGCCATGTGCTATTATGTAAAAACCAAAAATAATAATAAAACCATAAACAAAATTGGTAACAGTCTTTACTATCCTGGACATTTCTTTCATTTCTTGACCCCCCTGAAAAGAGCTACAACCCCCACCACTGCGGTAAAAAGTACTGTAGCTTCTCCTAATGTATCAAAACCTCTATAGTCAAAAACGACGGAGGTTACTACATTGTTTGCCCCGGTTTCACTCTGAGCATTTTCAATAAAATAATCATCCATCTCACTATAAGTAGGTTCTCCAAATGTTCGCATGTTTATAGCGCTAACTATCAGGAAAGAAAAGAATATTATAAAGGCGATACCGAAAATTATTTTTTTCATATTATCCTCCCCTATCTAGTCCCTCTAATTGCAAAAATAAATATTGCCATGGTCAATCCTGCTCCAATAGCCGCTTCCGCTATAGCTACATCAGGAGCATGTAAAATATAAAACTCTAATGAAAGAAGCAAACTTGCCACCGTCAAAGCAATTATTGAGGGTAATAATTTCTTAAAAATCACTGCTAAAAAGCCAGCAATTATCATCATTATTAAAGTAGAAATATGGATTATCTCGACAAAGGAACTCATTTTAATTTAGCCTCCTTTAATTCATCAATTACAGCTTGTCTGGGCATTACTCCACTACGATGAGCTGCTCGGGCAATAGCATGAGCTCCGGTCGGGTTAGTAATTATTAAGCAGACTAATGCCACAATAGTATGGAGAGCAAGGACTCTAAATTTTGAATCTCCGGTAATATTCCAACTGGAAAAACCATAAACGATAACCGCTAAAGAAGTAAATATTGAGCCGAAAGTTGTAGCTTTAGTTGCAGCATGAAGTCTGGTGTAAACATCAGGAAATCTAAGAAGCCCTACTGAGCCTAAACAATTAAAAAATACACCTATTCCTAAAAAAATATACAAAACAGCCAATAATGTTCCCATTATTTGTTAGATCCTCCTTCTAAATATTTAGCTACATATAAGGTTCCAATATAAGATAGTAAAGCATAAACAATAGCTACGTCAATATAAATGACTTCTTCATAGGCTGCGCCTACGAGGATCATCCCAGCTACCACTAAAGTATTTATGGTATCCAAAGCTACTATTCTATCAGGAACAGTGGGTCCAAGGATTAATCTAATTAAAGATAATAACATAAATATCAATAACAACCCTCCGGGAATAATAAAAATATTAAAAAATCCGCTCATTCTGCAATCCTCCTTATCCACTGAGGAAAATTAGAACAAATATGATGGGTGGTGGGTTTTAAGGTAGTAACATTTATCCAATGAATGTATAAATCATTATTTTTTTCATCAATATCAACACTGAGGGTCCCTGGAGTTAAAGTAATCGAATCTGCTAATAAAGTTATCCCCAAGTCGGTCTTCAATCCTGGAGATATTTTTACTATACCAGGATTTATTTTCCCGGTGATCACCCGGTAAGCGACGTCAATATTTGCTTTAGCCATTGCCCAAAAGAATGGTCCGATCAAATAGACCAAAAAAATAACCCACCTGAGCGGGTTCAACATTCTGTAAGTTCTCTTTTGAAATAATACCTTATTGGCTATAAAGGCTACGATGAAAGAAAGTATAATCCCGGTTATAATTTCGAAAACACTCCATATCCCCCATACTTCTCCCTGGCTGGCCGTAAGAATTAGATAGGTAAGCATGCTAAGCAAAAAGGTTACAATAAAATCTATCATTACTTCACCTCTCTTAACTTAAATTAACAAAATAAAGTATAACATTTTATCTTATTCAATGTAAAGTTTTTTTAAAAAATTCCGAATATTTTATTCTATTTCAATGTCTTCAATATACAAATCTTCGCCGGAAATTATATCTATCTCCAAACTATGGCATTTCGAACATTTAAAATTATCTTTTCTAATCTTAAAAACTTCGTTGCACTTTCGGCATTTTCCCAACAAGGGAGACAATATTATCTTCAAAGATGCTTTTTCTGCAATGGTACCTTGACTAAAATTATCGAAAGCAAACTCTAAAGCAGCTTGGTTTACTCCGGCAAATTCTCCAACTTTTACTCTGATAAGAGTTATCATATTTGCTTTGTGTTCTTTGGCTTTTTCTAAGGCAATGGCTAATAAATTTTGAGCAATTGAACTTTCGTGCATGATTTTCACCTAAATTTGGTTAGTTGGTTAGTTAGTTAATTGGTTAACTGGTTGGGAATTAACTTACAAGATGTAAAATAAGCTAGTCGATAGTATATAGTATAAATACAAGTTACAAGATGCAAATTTATTTAAATATCCAGTTACTCAATTAATTTAGTTAACTAGTTAGTTGTTTTGATTTTATTTCCTTAACTAAATAACCAGGTAACCAGCTAACTAACTAACTTTCAAAAAAAGAGGAAGTTTTTGCTTCCTCTTTTTTTGAAGTACCTATTGGTGCCGGGAGGGGGATTTGAACCCCCACAAGCAAGAAGCTCACCAGCCCCTCAAGCTGGCGCGTCTACCTATTCCGCCATCCCGGCAAAATCTTAATATAATTACAAATAAAAACTTTTTTTAATTAGTCGTTAGTATTTAGTTAGCTGGTTAGTTGGTTAATTAGTTTAGTATTATTCTTTAATATACTCATCCCTTAACTAGCTAACCAGGTAACCAACTAACCAGCTAACTAAAAGCGGGATACGATTCACGAAATACAGATACAAATTTCTCTTCTTATCTCTTTACTATATACGATATACGAAATACTATATACTAATTATTAGTGTTTACAAGAAAAGGAAATTCCTATACAATTAAATTATAAATATAAAATATCTTATTGCCGTAAATGACAGGCTACATAATGTCCGCCATTTATATTAATTAATTTAGGTTCTTCCTGGCTGCAAATTGGCTTAGCGTATTTACATCTTGGATGAAAACGACAACCCGCAGGTGGTTTAAAGGGGCTTGGAACATCTCCCTCTAAAACAATCCTTTGTCTTTTTAGGGTAGGGTCAGGGATAGGTACAGCTGAAAGAAGGGCTTCTGTATAAGGATGTTGAGGATTATCATATAATTCATAAGTAGAGGTCAGCTCTACAATCTTACCCAAATACATTACTGCAACTCTATCAGAAATATGTTTTACCACACTCAAGTCGTGAGCAATAAACAAATAAGTAAGCTTAAATTTTTCTTGTAAATCTTCTAATAAATTTATTACTTGAGCTTGGATAGAAACATCAAGTGCAGATACAGGTTCATCACAAATTACTAATTTAGGATTCAAAGCTAAAGCTCG
>JAUVOA010000279.1 GCA_030599445.1 Atribacterota bacterium
CAATATCCTGATGAATGGGAGCTTTGGGTGAATAATCCGGAAAAACTTAAGGTAAAAGATATGGAGACTCTTTATGATGTCCAAAAAAGAGCTAAGGCCTGTCTGGATAACTTAGTTTCTAAACATGATGGAGAGACTTTAACAGTAGTTTCCCACCGCGCAGTACTTAAACCGCTTATTGCCGCTTGCTTGAATATTGCTTCACCCTATTTTTGGAAAATTCATTTGGATACCGCATCCTACAGCCTTCTTTCTTATAAAAACGGTAGAGGATATTGTCTGATACAATCGAATCAAAATAAACATTTAAAAGAATATGTTACCGAGTGGGTATAAAAAAGAAAAATGAAAATTAACCAGAAAAAGCAAATATCAAAAAAATACAAAACCTTTATCGGGTATTTAGAAGGTACAATATCAATTATCCTGAATACCCTCCTTTTTGGCTTGAAATACTGGGTGGGAATCAAGACTTTTTCTATAGCTATAATTGCCGATGCCTGGCATACCTTGTCTGACTCGCTTACTTCCCTGGTGGTGATTATAGGTTTCAAAGTTTCATCCAAACCTGCTGATAAAAAACACCCCTATGGTCACGGTCAGGCAGAGATAATTAGTTCTGTTATTATAGGCACCATGTTAGCAATAGTAGGTTTTAATTTTTTAATTGCCTCGATTCAGAGATTTATAAATCATCAATCAGCCGTTTACGGAAATTTAGCCGTAATAGTATTTATAATTTCCGTAATAGTAAAAGAGGGATTAGCTCAATTTTCTATACGTGCCGGGAAAAAAATTAATTCTCAGTCACTTATTGCCGATGGCTGGCACCATAGAAGTGATGCCCTGGTATCTCTTATGGTTTTAGTCGGAATCTTTATGGGAGAATATTTCTGGTGGGTGGACAGCATTATGGGCATTATAGTATCTTTGGTTATCTTTTATACCACCTACATCATTTTAAAAGAATCAATCAGTTCCTTAATCGGTGAAGAACCATCCGAGGATTTTGAAGCAGAGATTAGAAAAATTGTAACTAATAGTGTATCTCGTGATGTTAAATTACATCACTTCCATTCTCACAAATATGGCGACAATAGAGAATTAACCTTTCATATCAGATTACCAGCAGATATAAGATTAGAAGATGCCCACAGGATTACAGAAAAATTAGAAAAGAAGATAAGAGAAGAAATGAATATTGAGACTACTATCCATGCAGAGCCAATTATAATAAGAGGGAACAAGAAGCAACTAAAATAGATCTATGCTCAGTTATGTAGAATAAAGAAGATTTGTTGATTGTTAAAAATGATGCAGAGAATTGTTTTCTAATAAGAAAGGGAGTAATGTATGGAAAAAAATTTTTATGAAATTGACGAAAACATCTATCAGAAATTTGACCAAAAAAATGATATGTTTTGCCGTTATCTGTGGGATAAAGACCTGGAAACTTACCAAAATAATTTTGCGGATGATATGCTAAATAATATAAAAGAAAATAATGAAGGTTACACCCATTTCGATTACGCCTTTTCTAAGGCTTCCTGGACAGTTTATAATCGATTTCCTTTTACCTTTTCCTGGGAAGGTGATACCTCTTTTGAAGAAGATTGGTATGGTTATAAATTAAGGGAACAAAAATATCAGATTAAAGACCTGGCAGAATTTACCGTCAAGGTAAAAAAAGTAGCTAAATTTTATGGAGCTTCTCTGGTGGGAATAGCTAAACTTGATGAAAAATGGATATACCAAAAGGCTGCTAAAAGGTCTGCCCGGAAATTTTTAGGTTCTTATCCTATTCATTTTTCGGAGAATATTGACAAGGTTATCGTTATGGCGGTAGAAATGGACCCCCAAGGACTATCTACTACTCCTACTTTACCTGCCTGTGCTGCTACCGGATTAGGATATTCCAAGATGGCTTTTATTATTTCCTGTTTGGGGGAGTTTATAAGAAATTTAGGCTACCAGGCCATTCAATGTGGAAATGATACAGCTCTAAGTATTCCTCTTGCTGTTGATGCCGGTCTGGGTGCGTTAGGGCGAAATGGTTTACTGGTTACTCCGGAATATGGTTCGGGGGTTAGGATTTGCAAGATTTTTACTGATTTACCTTTAGTTCTTGATGGCCCAAACGTTAATTTTATCTCTAAACTTTCTGATTTCTGTAAAAGATGTTTTCAATGTGCCGAAATTTGCGAAACTAAAGCAATTTCTTTTAAATCGGAACTGGATTTTAGAGGAGAAACCATTTCCAATAATCCGGGTGTAAAAAAATATTATATCAACCCCGAAAAATGTTTTGAGTTCTGGGCAGAAAACACCAGCGATTGTTCCAAATGTATTACCATCTGTCCATTTTTCAATATTACAAAACCCCTCGCTATAGATAAATTCTGGAAAGAATAACTTTCCCTATTGATAAATAAGTCTTTTAAACAAAATTTAGCATACATATTAGAGAAGTTATTTTATCTATGAAATATTTATAAATGTAGATATTACTATTTAAATATCTGGAAAGGAAGGAATAGAAAATGTGGAAAGAATTTAAAAAATTTGCCATGCGGGGAAATGTAATTGATATGGCTGTTGGAATTGTTATTGGAACAACCTTTGGGGTAATTGTAAAATCGCTTGTCTCTGATGTCATCATGCCTCCCATTGGCATGATATTAGGCAAAGTGGATTTTGCCAATCTTTTTATAATTCTGAAAGAGGGCAAGATTGCCGGACCGTATGCTTCTTTAACCAGCGCTCAGGAAGCCGGAGCAGTTACCGTAAACTATGGTGTATTTGCGAATACAATTGTTAATTTCATCATAGTTGCCTTTGCTCTGTTTCTTATCATTCGAGTAGTTAACAAAATAAAAGCTCAAGAAGAAACTCTGCCCCCCAAGCCAACCACTAAAGATTGCCCATATTGCCTATCTCATATTCCAATTAAAGCAACACGCTG
>JAUVOA010000095.1 GCA_030599445.1 Atribacterota bacterium
CTTTTTCTATTTCATTAAATTCTAATTTAGCTAATTTAGCCACATACTCTACTTCTTTTTTAGTAATTGTTTTTTCAGTCATAATATCTTCTCCTTGTTGAAATATTATTTCGTATTATAGCGGGTAGCTCTTAGTGTTTAGCGAGCAGTATTTATAGCGAAAAGCTAAAAGCGCAAAGCGCAAAATCAAAGCTCAAAACTTAAAATTAAAGAACTGTTTTTTAACTATTCTCTTAAATTTATTAATAAAATTATATATTGGCTTAGTCTGCTAATAGGCGTTAAGGAATATATAACAATAAAATATAATATATTTTAAATAAAAATAAGTAAGTAGTAAAAAAATTAAGTTCAATTACATAAACTCTCAAGGGCAAAAAAGGTTTTGAATTTTGAATTATGGTTTTTCGCTCTACGTTTTAAGTTTTTAACTTTTATGATTTTTCCTCTACGCTAAACGCTGTACGCTCTACGCTATACCTGCTATTTTTTTAAACTCTTCCTCATTAATTATAGGCACGCCTAATTTTTGGGCTTTTTGGTATTTGGATCCCGGGTCTTCACCGACAACAACATAATCTGTTTTTTTACTTACACTGCTGGTAACTCGGCCTCCTAATTTACTAATTATTTCTATAGCCTGGGTACGGGTAAAATCCTTTAAAATACCGGTTAAGACGAATTGCTTTCCAGCTAATATCTGAACTTCTTTTTCTTCTCTTGTTTTTTCTTTTTCTTGACCAAAATTCAAACCAGCACTTCTTAATCTTTTAATAATAGCAAAATTTTCCTTTTCCTTAAAGAAAAGAATTATACTTTCTGCAATCTTGGGACCAATTTCATTAATCTCTATCAATTCTTCCAAGCTGGCCTTTTTAAATTTATCTAAAGTGGGGTAGTATCTGGTAATCACTTCTGAGGTATGAACTCCCACATAACGTATCCCCAAACCATAAATTAAGTTAACCAAAGATTTTTTCTTACTTTTTTCAATAGCATCTAATAAATTATCTGCAGATTTCTCCGCCATCCGTTCGAGAGAGATTAAATTATCTCTTTTTAGAAAATACAAATCCGTAATATCTTTAATTTGACCTTTATTTGCTAATTGGTCAATTATGGCAGGGCCTAATCCCTCAATATCCATAGCATTTCGAGAGGCAAAATGCTTGATTCTTTCCTTTATTTGGGCTGGACATGTAAGACTATTACATCGGGAAGCTACTTCACCTTCCGGCCTGAAAACTTTTGCCCCGCATACCGGGCATTGAGTAGGCATAACAAATTCCGTCTCCTTGCCAGCCCTCTTTTCTTTTATTACTTTTACTACTTCCGGAATAACTTCTCCGGCTTTTTGAATTAAGACAATATCTCCAATTCGAACATCTTTTCTCTTAATTTCATCTTCATTATGCAGAGTTGCTCTCTGCACCACTGAACCGGATATCCTAACCGGACCAAGTACAGCCACCGGGGTGAGCGCTCCCGTTCTCCCCACCTGAACGATAATATCCTGAACTTTTGTGGTCACCTGTTGGGCAGGAAACTTATATGCAATAGCCCAGCGGGGACTCCGAGTAGTTGACCCTAATTCTTCTCTTATCCTTGAGGAATTAACCTTGATTACCATCCCGTCAATTTCGTAATCCAATTCTTCTTTTTTTTCTATCCACTCCTGACAATAATTTATAGTTACCTCTATATCCCGACAGATTTTGATATGGGGATTTACTTTAAATCCAATCTTTTTTAAATAATTTAAAACTTCCATATGGGTATTGAAGTTGTTTCCCTCAGGAAAAGTTGCTCTATAAATAAAAGTATCTAAATGTCTTTGAGCGGTGATTCGAGGGTCAAGCTGCCTTACTGAACCAGCTGCTGCATTTCGCGGATTTGCAAATAGACTCTCTTCTCTTTTTGTTCTCTCTTTATTTAACTTTTTAAAATCACTCTTCTTCATATAAACTTCCCCGTATACCTCGATACGAGGAGGTATATTTTCACCGAACAATTTTAAGGGAATAGTTTTAATAGTTCTAAGATTAGAAGTTATTTCTTCTCCGTTTACCCCATTTCCTCGAGTTGCTCCTCTTGTAAAGATACCGTTTTCGTAAACTAAAGCAACAGCTAATCCATCAATCTTTAGCTCTACTACATATTCTAATTTCTTCTGAGGAATTAGTTTTTTTACCCTCTGGTTAAAGGCTCGTAGTTCTTCAGTCGAAAAAGCATTCGTCAGGCTTAGCATAGGAGCAATATGCTTTACTGTGGTAAATTCCGAAACTGGCTCTATTCCCACTCTCTGAGTGGGAGAAGAAGGGGCAATATATCGAGGGTACTTTTTTTCTAATTCTATTAAATCCCTCATTAATCGATCGTATTCAGCATCTGAAACAGTTAGATCATCTAAAACATAATATCTATAATTATGGTATCTAATCTTCTCTCTTAGTCCCTCTATTTTTTTTATAATATCATTATGATTATCAGGATTATGAACCATTTTTTTCCTCTAATTAACCTGTCAAGAACTGCTTTATAAGAAATTGTCTAGTATTATATTATAATACAATTAAGTATATACTAAAAGTTTATTAAAACACAATCATGTTATTCGCATTGCGTATCGCGTAAAGAGAAAGAAAAGATTCAGAAACAAAATAGGATAGAAAAAAACAAGAGTGACTACTATTCTTTTCTTTATCTTATTACTCCACTAATTTAAAGTTATAGATTTTTTAATGAATAACAATCTATGCTTTTATTTATCATTCTATTTCATCCGGTATGAAACCTCTGAATTGAGCATTGTAAAGCTTGGTATATAATCCATCCTTGGCAATAAGCTCATCATGATTACCCTTCTCTTTAATTCCTTCATCGGTTAAAACCACTATCTGGTTAGCATTTTTAATAGTAGAAAGCCTGTGGGCAATTACCAGTACCGTTCTGCCAACGGTTAACTTTTCCAAAGCCTGTTGTATTATAATTTCTGCTTCACTATCTAAAGCTGAAGTAGCTTCATCAAGTATGAGGATAGCAGGATTTTTTAAAAACGCTCTGGCGAGAGATATCCTCTGTTTTTGACCTCCTGAAAGTTTTATCCCCTTTTCTCCTATATAAGTATCATACCCTTCGGGTAAACTCATAATAAAATCATGAATATTAGCATTTTTTGCCGCTTCTACTACTTCTACATCTTCTGAGTTGGGTTTTCCATATAATATATTTTCCTTTATTGTCCCGGTAAACAAAAATATATCCTGTTGAACCAAACCAATCTTCTCCCTTAGAGATTTTATTTTTATATCTTTTATATTAATACCGTCAACTAATATTTCGCCATCATTAACCTCATAAAATCTGGGGATTAACTGGCAAAGAGTAGTTTTCCCACCACCAGACGGACCTACTAATGCCATTGTTTCTCCCGGCATTATGGTAAGATTTATATTTGATAAAACAAATTTTTTTTCGCTATACTTAAAAGCAACATTTTTGAACTCAATTTTCCCCTTTATTTCTTTTAAAGTAACAGCATCTTCTTTGTCTACTATAGAAGGCTTCACTTTCATAATTTCCACAAATCGTTCAAAGCCAGTCATACCATCTTGAAATTGCTGGGTGAAGTTGGTGAGTTTTCTAATAGGTTGGAGAAAGAAATTTATATACAAAAGATAGGCAACTAAATCCCCGATATTTATATATCCCCGGTATACAAAAAATCCACCAACGCTTAGGGTGATAATGTTTAAGATATTTGATAAAAAGAATATCCCAGCAAAAAACTCTGCCATTACTTTGTAAGCAAACTCCCTCGAACTATTAAATTCTCTATTGCCCTCGTTAAATTTTTCAATTTCATATTCTTCATTGGTAAATGATTTTGCAACCCGTATGCCAGATATACTGTTTTCTAATTGTGCGTTAACATTGGCTATTCTTTTTCGGACTGATCTAAAAGCACTCGTCATTTTCTTCCTTTTTAAAATTGCATACCAGATTAGCAAAGGTAAAAAACTATATATAATTAAAGTAAGTCTCCATTCTATAGTGGTAAGTATAATAAATGAACCAATAAGCATTATTAGGGATAGGAATAAATCTTCCGGTCCATGATGGGCTAATTCAGATATCTCCCTAAGGTCGTTTACTATTCGAGACATTATATGCCCGGTTTTTATATTATCGAAATAATCAAAAGATAGAGTTTGTAAATGCTCAAAGAGGTCTCTTCTCATGTCCCGTTCCATTCTAGTTCCTACAATATGTCCCCAGTAATCTATAATATAATTTAAAACTGCCCTAATTACAGCAAGCATTAACAGGGTTATAATAAATATATAAAATATTCTTAATTTACCGTTGGGTATAATATCATTAATAAATTGCCTGGTAATCAAGGGGAAAACTAAATCAATAGCTGCTATTAGAAAAGCACAACTCATATCCAATGCAAATAGTTTCCAGTATGGCTTATAATAAGATATAAATTTTTTTAACATTCTTGTTCCTTTTTTCTTATTTCAATCTTTCCAGCCTTATTTTTTAATGTTTTTACTATTTAACTTATAAAGTTTATCATTTTAAAAAAGGTTTTTCAAATGCAACGGCCTTTCTCTATAGTATCGAGTATATAGTATCGAGTATCGAGTTAAGAAAGAGAAATAAAAGATAGAAAAAAGTTTGACAAGAAAGAAGTTTACCTTTACTTTGATTTTAAAAAATGATAAACTTTAATTTACATGCTACAATTCAAATATATATATTTTGGAAGGAGTTTTTTAATGAGTAAATCTATAAACATTTATAGAACTGCAGCTATTTTAACTTTATGCCTCCTAGTTTTTTTTATTTTTAATCCCTTTTCTATTTTAGCCGATGAAGGGACATCTACTACCGAAACAAATCCAGAAGATGTTGAAACTATTTTACCTCCTGAGACGATATTAGCTTCTTTTGGGGATCAAACTATTACACTGGGTGAATTCAATCAATTATGGGAAGAGGTTCCGGAAGATTACAAACTACAGCTTGATAAAAGCATGATGCTCGACCAGATGATATCAGAAAAACTGCTAATTCAAGAAGCAAAAAATATGGGCTTAGAAGAAGATAATGATGTATTAGATCAGATTAAAAAAATGGTCGAACAAATATTAGTTCAGGTCTTAATAGAAAGAGAAATATTAGACAAGACAAAGGTTAATGATGAAGAAGTTTCAGAATACTATGAACAAAATAAGGATAGCTTCACTGAAAAAGAACAAGTCTACCTGTATAATATTTTATTTGAGACTGAGGAAGAGGCTCAAGATATTCTAGAACAATTAAAGGCAGGAGGAGATTTTAGCGAAATTGCCAAAGAAAAATCTACCGGCCCAAGTGCTACCCAAGGTGGAGATTTGGGATACTTGACCAAAGGTACAATAATCCCAGAAATTGAAGAGGTAGTCTTCGCCTTAGAATTAGAAGAATTAAGCGAAGTAATTAAGACTGATTTCGGTTTCCATATTTTAAAAATTACTGAGAAAAAACCAGAAACCGTTAAAACTCTTGAAGAGGTTAAAGAGGACATTATTCAGACCTTGCTGCCTGATAAACAAAAAGAAGCTTTTGAAAATCTCTTAGAAGAACTAAAGAATAAAGTCGAAATCGAAATTAATGAAGAAGCATTAAGATAGTATCGAGTATCGCGTATCGAGTATCGCGTGAATAAAAAACAAGATTGTAATCTAATTCGTAACTAGAATTTGGCTAGGCAATTAGCTGGTTACTTTGTTAGCTGGTTAAGAAATAGAATAAAGAAGCCAGAAAAAAAGATAGTATCGAGTATCGCGTATTAGAACCGATAGTACAACGGGGTGGATTTATCCACCCCGTTTTTTTAAGAATCATACATTGGATATTGAGTTAAACATACTATGTCCCCACAAAAAATCACAAACAGGGATAATTAAATAAAAAAGATGGATTCCCGCTTCCGGGGGAATGACAGAAAGATTATCACTATATTCTTTCGTTTTGCGGCAAACAGATACAAGGTAGACTGCCCCTACTACAAACGACTATTCACTATTCACTAACGACTATTAAACTTTCTCCAATGGTGCGAAATTCACCGACAACTTTTTTAATCCCACTCTTTCAAAATCCACAGTTATAAAAATATCATTTTCAGTATCTTTTTTATTTAATATAACCCCTATTCCCCAATCCACATGCCTTATCTTATCTCCCACTTCTACC
>JAUVOA010000006.1 GCA_030599445.1 Atribacterota bacterium
AATATTTTTCCTTATCTTGCCAGAACCAATAATTACTCCACCTTTTATCGTAAGATGAGATGCGGATAATTTTAATTCGCCCTTCTCTCCTTTAGATTTTAGTTCTTTATTTATATCTTCTATAAAACTTTGGGATATTTTTCTCTGGTCTGAAGACCCAATAAAAATAGTTTCATCGCCTATTTCAATATTATCTAAAATCAATTTCTTTATAAAATTATGATATTCTTTATCATTTAATTTTAAAATATTTTCTAAGGCTTTATCAAAAACATCTTCAATAATATTTTGTTTTTCCAATAGAATAGTCTTTTTTGCCTTTAAATTAGCCTCGGTTAATATTTTACTTTTTTTTAAGGATGCTTCTTGTTTGTTTTTATATAATATTACATTTTTAATATTATTTGCTTCCTTTTCGCCCTTTTTTATAATATTACCTGCATTATCTTCAGCTTGAGCAATAATTTTTTCTGCTTGAATCCTGGCATCAGATATAATTTTATTATTTATATCTTTAATAGTCATATAATATTCGTCCTTTTATAAACTTATTCCATTGAAAAGTAAAAGAGAAGCCAATAAAGAAAATACTGCGTAGGTTTCTACCATAGTAACCATTACTATCGCTTTACCAAGTCCTTCCGGATTTCTTGCAGCTAATCCTATGGCTGCAGCAGCAGTTTTCCCTTGATACCATCCAGAAAAAAATCCTACTACACCTACAGGTATACAGGCAAAAAATATCTGCCATCCCTGATCTAAAGTCAAAGGAATTGGTGAGCCTCCAAGTATACCTGTTTTCATTAATACCCAAAATCCAACCAATAAACCATAAATGCCTTGTGTACCTGGAAAGGCTTGTAAAAACAATACCAGACCAAATTTTTCCGGTTCTTCAGTTAATACTCCTATACCAGCAGCTCCGGCTATTCCTACTCCAATGCCAGAACCAGAACAAGCTAAACCTATAGCTGTTGCAGAACCTAAAAACGCAATTACTATTCCTTGTGTAATCATATTCTCCTCCTTTTTCTAATTATTAGCTTTAACTAATGAATTTCTCTACTTGAATTACTAATTTTGCCCTTCTTTTTTGCCTTTTAAGGTTTATAAGCACGATGTATCGTGTCCCTTAACTTCTAATTTTCCTCACGCGATACTCGATACGAATTACTATCTACTAGCTACTAATTCGAACTTTTATATATTTAGTGGTGACCTTGAAAGGTTTAAAACGGGTCCCTCCACCTTCATAAAACTTAGTAAAATATTCTACGTATTGTAAACGAGTTGAATGGATAAATGCACCCATACCGCTTATTACCATATTAAATAGATGTCCTACAATAAAGACTAAAGCTGCTATAATGATTCCAATAATTGGAATATCTTTAAATAACACGACAAAATTATTAACCACCACTGCTAATACTGCAGTTGATAATCCCAAAGCAAATAGTCGTGAATATGAAAGGATATCACTAAAATAACCTATAAGATCATATAAACTTAGTACTCCACCGGCAGCTTTTAGTATAATATTTTTATTTGTCCTTCCCTGGGTAATAACCACAGATAACAATCCCGCCCAAATTATATATTTGGTAATAATTTCATATTCCGCCAAAGAATCAATAGTATTTGCTATTATATATAAGAGTAATCCGGAAATTAATAACAACCATGAGCCTTGGTCCATTAAGCCTGTTTTAATTTTATCTTCTTTAATATTGGCAATAAATTTAATGATAAATCCGGTGTAAATTTGAATTACTCCTAAAGATAGAGATATCAATAAAAGAGGCATGGGATTTTTTATCGGGTCAAGTAAAGATATTGTATCGATTAAAAAAGTTTTTATAAATGAAATATTTTTTGGAAGATAATTAAGGGTATCCCCCATCCAACTACCCATAATCGCCCCCATTATAAAAGTGGATATTCCACCTAAGAAAAATAATCCAAAAAATTTCTTTGTCATCCCTTCAAATTTAAATTTTACCAAAGCAAAGTAAGACAAAACAGCGATAACTAAACCATAGCCGGCATCAGATAAACACATTCCGAAAAAAATAAAATAAAAGGGAGCAAATAAAGGAGTAGGGTCAAATTCCTTATATTTAGGGATTCCATACAGTTCTGTTACTGATTCAAAAGGTTCTACAAATTTATTATTCTTTAAAGCAACTGGTATATCATCGCTTTCCTTAGGATCACTAAAGATTATCTCTAATTCTTTAAATTTTTTATATAATATATTTTTTAACTTATTCAGCTCTTTCTTTAAAATCCATCCTTCGATGATTATAACTTTTCCAGTCTGTTTGATGTATCTTTCTATATCTTTTTTACTTTTTAAAATAGATAAATAATCAAAAGCAAGATATAATGATAAATTCTCTCTATATATCTTTTTACATGCTTTAAAAATTATTTCCCTTTTTTCCTCAATATTTTTTGATTCTTTATAGATATCTTCTAAGATATTTTGTGGAGTTTTGCTAAATTCTAAAGGAACTTTAAAATAGTCAATATTGTATTTATTTAATATTTTTTTAATAAGAGCATAGTATTCAGATATTGAAAGAATTGTTATCTTGCATTGTTTTTTATCTTCGGTAATTTTTATTATTTCAATTTCTTTTCCTATTCTTATTATTTCTTCCAAGCAAGAAACAAAATCTTTTGAAGGGAGAGTTCCTACAATAATTTTAGTGTTTTTTGTGCCTTCTAAGTCCTCTACTTTTAGGTCTAATTGTTTCCATTCTTCTAACTGTTCTTGAATATTTTTAAGATGGTTTTCTCTGTTTTTTAGATTCTTGAGGTCCCCATCTAATTCTTTGCACTTTTTATAAATATTTTTATAATCATATTGAAAAAATAAAGGGGATAATTTTTTATAATCATAAACCTTATCGGGGGTGACCAAGGATTTATCTGATTTTTTAGGTTTGTCTTTGAAATTCGATAGGAAATCTATGCAATAATTTATTTCTGGTAATGCGGATATGCTATCCGTATTATTTATTGTATTGAAATCTAATAAACCAGGCATCTTTAATTTAGATGTAACATCTATTATTTGGACACAGCCTGCTTTTTGGAGTTCTTCAATAATCTTGTCTTTTAGTTCAAGATGAGTAAAAATATTTACTTTTTTTACCTTACAAACAGCCATTATTTTCCTTCCATTACTTTTTCAATTACTATTTTTACCGCTATATCGATATTTTCAAAAGAACTTTTACCTAGCTCTTCTTTCTCTCTTTCACTTTTTTTTATAATATTATCTGCTTCTATCCTGGCTAATTTTTCTTCTCTTTTAATTATCATCTTTCCATCTCTTTTAGCTTCTTCTTTGATTCTTTCAATTAGTTTATCGGCTTCTTCGTGGGCATTGTTAACGATTTTATCAGCTTTATCATTGGCATCTTTGATAATCTTATCTGCTGCACGTTCAGTTTTTTTAACTTCTTCGATGATTTTATTTAACAAAAAATTCACCCCTCAATAATTATAAAATAGTCTCCAAAAAAACTTCATAAATGATGGATTATAGCTTATAAATACATTGCGTTATTACTAAATATTTAATGAAAATTATAACATATTATATAATTATTCTCAATGCTAAGATAGTATCAAGTATATAATACATTAATAAGTAATGAGTAATGAGTAATAAAATTAAATTCCCTAAATCATAGAAATGGGTACTTATTGCTGGTTACTTATCACATGTTACACATTATATCTTTTGTTAGCTAGTTAGTTGGTTACCTGGTTAATTGGTTAAGAAAATAATAGGAAAAAACCAGGAGCCAGAATAAATTCGTATCGAGTATCGCGTAAAAAAACTAGAGAAAAAAGAAGATAAAAAAAGGGCACCAGATTTCACATACTTTCAATTTCTTCTAATAATCTTCTTATTATTATTTTATCACTACATTTTGCAATTATCTTGCCTTTTTTAAATAGCATTCCATTTTTTTTATCGAATGCAACTCCTATATCAGCTTCTTTTGCTTCACCCGGACCATTTACCATACATCCCATAACTGCAATAGTTAATGGTTTATTGATATTATGAATCTGCTTTTCCACTTTTTTTACAATTTTACTTAAGTCTACCTTGCATCTCCCACAGGTAGGACAAGAAATTAAATCTGGGCTTCTTTGTCTAAGATGTAAAGCCTTTAATATCTCATACCCTACTTTTATTTCTTCTACGGGGTCTCCGGTCAGTGATATTCTAATAGTATCGCCGATTCCTTGAAATAATAGTGAGCCAATTCCCACAGATGATTTAATGATGCCTTGAAAAGGCGGGCCTGCTTCAGTAATTCCCAAGTGTAAAGGATAATCATATTTTGAGGAAAATATATTGTTTGCTTCGATAGTATTAATTATATTTGTGGATTTAATGGAGAATATTATATTATGATAGTTGAGTTCATCTAATATCTTGATAACTCTTACAGCACTTTCCACTAAAGCTTGGGGAGTTACTTTTTTGTATTTCTTCAGTATATTTTTATCTAATGAACCGGAATTTATACCAAACCTAATAGGTAAATTTATTTTCTTTGCTGATTTTATAACTAATTTAATTTTCTCATTATTGCCGATATTTCCAGGGTTTATCCGTAATCCATCCACACCATATTCAATTGATTTTAAGGCTAATTTGTAATCATAGTGAATATCAGCAACTAAGGGTATATTAATTTCTTTTTTTATCAATGGCAGTGAATTGCACGATTCTGAGTCCGGAACAGCCACTCTTACAAGTTCACAACCTTCTTTTTCCATTATTTTTATCTGGGATACTGTATCTGATATATTTTTCGTGTCAGTATTAGTCATTGATTGAACTGAAATTGGAGCATCCCCTCCGATTTTCAAGTTACCTACCTTCACGCTCCGGGTCTTTCTTCTCATATACATCTTTTACAATTTCCTTCTTTTTCTACTCAAAAAAAACTCTTAAAATGTCCTTATAAGTAGCAATAATAAAAATAATTATCATAAATGATATCCCGATGAAATACATAAAGCTTATTTTTTCAGCTTCCAGGGGCTTACCTCTTAATTTTTCAATAGCTAAAATTATTATATGCCCGCCATCTAAAATAGGGATAGGAAGAAGATTAAACAATCCTATAAATATACTTAAAATTGCTGTAAAATATAATAAGTTTAAGAAGCCTAATTTTGCTGCTTCTCCGGTCATTTGAGCTATACCTAAAGGTCCTGCTATTTCAAGGGGGACTTTCCCGGTAATCATTTCCATTATGTTGAAAAATATTAATTTAATAATATTTCCAGTTGTAATTAAGCCCCTGGAAAATGCTGAAAATATATTAATCCTTTCCATAAATATTTCAAAAGTAATTCCAATTAAACCTTTTTTGTAACTATCATCATATTCAGGAATTACAAAAACCTCAATAATCTCCCCTACCCTATCCAAGGTTATTTGTAATTCTTCTCCTGAACTCTCATTTATAATATTCGCAATTCTCTTAGGATCATCCATTTTTGTCGAATTAATCGCGATAATTTTATCTCCGGAAAAGATACCAGCTTGTTCAGCAGGGCCATTTTCAACAACCGTCGATACATAATTGGTAACTACCGGAATTCCATTTGTAAAAAATATAAGACTAAATATAACAACTGCGGTTGCAATATTCATAAAAGGACCTAGGGCCACTATTAATGCTCTAATCCCCAATGATTTCTTATCAAACCTTTGTTCTTCGGGTACTTCTTCTGATGTTTTCTTACCTTTTTCTTGTCCCATTTCCCCAGCCATTTTTACATAACCGCCGAGAGGAATTAAGCAGATTACATATTCTGTTTGGTTTTTTGTAAACCCTAATATTCTTGGTCCGAAACCAAAGGCAAATTTATATACCCTTACTCCAGATGCTTTAGCAGCAATAAAATGACCGAATTCATGAAAAAATATTAATATACTAAAAACAAATATAAAGGCAATTACAGTTAACATTTTTACTCCTAAATATATTAGTCGTTAGTCGTTAGCTTAAAATACAACATACACGATAAACTAGTTAAATAGTACAATTCTAATAATTTACTAACCAATTAACTAAGTAACTAATAAACGAATCGAGATATATATTTAAATTTTAAATTTTGAGCTATGGTTTTGCGCTTTGCGTTTTTCGTTATTTTGCATTTGTACAAAAATCTAAAGCTCTCTCTCTGGCCCAGTAGTCAGCATCTAAGATATCATTAATGTTGGGATTATACTTTGGTTTGTGTTTTTTCATGGTGTTTTGAATAATTAAAGGAATTGCGGAAAAGCTTATTTTACTATTTAAAAAAGCATTGACTGCAATTTCGTTTGCCCCATTTAATACCGCTGGCATCGTTCCTCCAAGCTCTAAGGCTTGATAGGCAAGTTTAATACAAGGGAATTTGTTAAAATTTGGTTTTTTAAAAGTTAGTTGACCTATTTTGGTTAATTCCAGGCGTGGATAGTTATTAGTAGTTCTATTAGGATAAAATAAAGCGTGCTGGATAGGAATCTTCATGTCATGTTCACCTATTTGAGCCAAAATAGTACCGTCTACAAATTGAACCATTGAGTGCACATAACTTTGAGGATGGATTACGATTTCTATTTTATTAGCCGGTATATTGAAAAACCATTTTGCTTCAATTACTTCTAATCCCTTATTCATCAAAGTAGCGGAATCAATGGTAACTTTTTTCCCCATTTTCCAAGTAGGATGATTCAACGCGTCCTCAATTGATACATTGTTTAAAGTGGTTTCGGTTAAATTATAAAGTGCCCCTCCGGATGCAGTTAATATAATTTTTTCTACACTGTTTTTTTGTTCATTCTTTAAACACTGTAAAATTGCACTATGCTCACTATCTATCGGTAAAATAGTTGCATTCCTTAGCTTAGCTTCTTTAACTAATAATTCACCAGCTACTACCATTGCTTCTTTACTGGCTAAAGCGATATTTTTCCCCCGTTTCACTGCTTCAAAAGTAGGTATAAGAGATGCTATCCCGGTAATAGCAACTACAATAATATCAGCTTCTTCTAAGATTGATATTTTTACTAATCCATCAGTCCCCCATAATATTTTAATATCATTTAAGTTATTTAAATCCTTTTTTAATCCCTTGGCGGTATATTCGTTTTTAACTACTGCTATTTTTGGTTTAAAAAAACTTATCTGCTCCTTAAGAAAAGTCGTATTTTCCCACCCACTTAGACCTACTACTTCAAATTCATTTGAATATTTTCGTATAACTTCTAAGGTTTGTTGTCCTATTGAGCCTGTTGAACCCAATATAACTATTTTTTTTCTCATAATTAAATCCCGTACTTTCAAAAATTTGTTCTCATTGAATTAATAATTAGTTTTAAATATTATTTTTCAGTTTTCAGTTATTATTATACAGCGAAAAGCTTAAAGCTAAAAGTGAAAAACCATAATTCAAAACTCAAAACTTTTTCGTATTGTTTGATATATATTAGAATATACAAGGTTTGCAAAATTTTTATGATTTTATTTTCTATATCTTAAGTTCTTTTTCTTCTTTCTTTACTATATACTATATACTAAATACTATATACTAACTTGGCTTTACGTTTTGCGCTACCACTATTCATTATTCAGGACGGACAGAAAAAGGAAATTCCGACAATCAAGTTAAAAAAATTATATAATAATAGAATGCAGGAGCTGTAAATATTAGACTGTCAAGAGTGTCTAATATGCCTCCATGACCGGGGACTAAAGTCCCTGAATCTTTAACTCCTGAACCTCTTTTTAATACGGATTCAAATAAATCGCCAAGTTGGGCTATTATCGAAATAATCAAACCGAGAGAAAGTAATTCATTAAAAGTTAAATTTAACCAGCCTTTTATGGCAAATGTGCCAGCAATACCAAATATAATCCCTCCAATCGATCCTTCAACCGTTTTTTTAGGACTTATCTTGGGAAATATTTTATTTTTACCAAGTTTAGTGCCAATAAGATAAGCTCCGGTATCATTAGCCCAAGTAATAATTAACAAGGAAATAAGATAATAATTTCCATGGGGCAGATCTTTTATTTTTAGTATAAAGGAAAACAAGTATCCTAAATAAATGCTTCCAAAAATTGTAATGGATATCTCAGTTAATACCTTAGAATAATCTTTTTTGAATAGTTGCATAACAAAAGATAGTATAATAAAAAAAGTAATAAATATATTCTTAATATGGTAATTCAAGCTATAAATATCATAAACTGAAATAAAAATAAAGTATGATGTTAGTATACCGCCTAATATATATGATGGTTTATATCCTTGTTTGTGGGCTATACTATATAATTCCCTCAACCCCAACAAAGCTATTATTGCAATAACAATAAAAAATGTGAATTCAATCCAAAATATTATTAGAAATACTAATGGAACCACTATAATAATAGTCGCGGTTCTCTTTAAAAAATTACTATATTTTTCCTCCATATTTTCTTACTCTTTTTTGGAAATTTATTATTGCTTCTATTAAATTGTTTTTATCAAAATCGGGCCACAAAGCAGGAGTTACCCAAAATTCTGTATAAGCAATTTGCCAGATCATAAAATTGCTAATTCTCATTTCGCCCGCTGTTCTAATTAGTAGATCAGGATCAGGAAGATTATAGGTATATAAATTATCTCTAATAGTATCTTCATTAATTTTTTCAATTTCTAAATATTTTTTATCTGTTTTCAGTATTATGGAATTGATTGCGTCAACAATTTCAGCCCTTCCACCATAGTTTACAGCAATATTTAAAATAAGTTTATTATTCTTTTTGGTAGATTCACATAATTCATTCATCTTATCATTAAGCGGTTTAGGTAGATCTTTTAACCTTCCTATAAAATTTATTTTTATATTATTTTTGATTAAGTTCGCTTTTTCTTTACTCAAAACTCTTTCAAACAATTTTAACAGATAGGCTATTTCTTTTTTAGGGCGTTTCCAATTTTCCGTAGAAAAAGCAAAAAGTGTTAATATAGGAATATTAAAATCTAAGCAGTTAGCTATAACTCTATTAACTGCTTTTGCCCCTTCCCTGTGCCCTATACTCCGGGGTAATCCTTTTTTCTTTGCCCACCGTCCATTTCCATCCATTATTATAGCCAGGTGTTGAGGCAATTTACTCATATCAAATAATTTTTTTTTATTATTTTTACAATTACTAATAACTATCACCTATAAAAATAACCCCCTTAGAAATATATTAATAAAAAATAGATTAATATAGATTAAAATTAGAAGGGGGTTATGCTTTTATTCCTTTATTATTGCTTCACTTGGGCAAGCATCAGCGCAAGCTCCACAATCTGTACATTTATTTTTATCAATTGCGTAAATTTCTTCTCCTTCAGAAATTGCTTCTGCAGGACATTCATCAACACATATGCCGCATTTAATGCATTCGTCAGTAATTTTATAAGCCACTTACAAAATCTCCCTTCTTTTAATAATTAAAAAAACGATTTTTATACTTCCATAATTTCTTTTTCTTTAAGCTTCAATAATTTATCAATATTTTCTGTATATTCATCTGTTAATATTTGGATTTTATTTTGATAGTTTTTACATTCATCCTCTGAAATATTATGTTCTTTCTCATCTTTTTTTATTAAATCATTCATTTCTCTTCTTATGTTTCTTATGCTTATTTTCCCATTTTCAGCTTCTTTTTTTATCAGTTTTACTAATTCTTTTCGTCTCTCTTCGTTTAGTGGCGGTATTGTAAGTCGAATAATATTACCATCAACAGATGGAGCTAACCCCAAATCAGATTTCCATATAGCTTTTTCAATTTCAGGTAGGCAACTTTTATCCCACGGTTGAATAACTATTAAATTTGATTCTGGAATAGAAATATTTGCTACTTGTTTTAGAGGAGTTATCGCACCATAATAGGATATTTTTATCCGATCTACTAGTACGGAAGAAGCTCTTCCTGTTCTTATGTGAGCAAACTCATCTTTTAATGCTGTAAGTGTTTTTTCCATTTTAACCCTTGTTGTATCTAATAAATCAGATAACATATTTATTCCCCCTTCACTATTGTTCCTATTTTTTCACCAAATACAACTCTTCTAATATTTCCAACAGTATTAAAATTAAAAACGATTACTGGAATATTATTTTCCATGCATAAGGATATGGCGGTTGCGTCCATAATCTTTAAGCCTTTATTTAAGAACTCGAGGAATCCTAAATTATTAAATTTTACTGCTTTCGTATTTTTTAATGGGTCAGATTCGTATATACCATCAACTTTCGTAGCTTTAAGAATTGCTTCTGTATTTAATTCTATTGCTCTTAGGGCAGCAGCGGTATCTGTGGTAAAGTAAGGATTTCCTGTTCCAGCAGCTAAAATTACTATTCTGCCTTTTTCTAAATGTCTAATAGCCCTTCTTCTGATATATGGTTCAGCAATTGCTTTCATCTCGATTGCAGTTTGTACTCTTGTTTCAATATTTAGTTTCTCCAAAGAATCTTGAAGGGCTAAGGCATTAATAACAGTTGCTAACATACCCATATAATCAGCCGAAACCCGATTTATTCCTTTTTCGCTTCCCTCTTGGCCTCTAAAGATATTTCCCCCTCCAATTACAACCGCTGTTTGTACTCCAAGTTCTTTTATCTCTGTAATTTCTTTAGCGATAAAATTAATCTTTTGGATGTCGATACCAAAACCTTTTTTCCCGGAGAGTGATTCACCACCAAGTTTTAAGAGAATTCTCTTATATTCAGGCTTTTTCATATTTTTATCCTTCACCATAATAACTAGCGTATAGCGAGTAGAATTAGTTGGTTAGTTAGTTAGTTGGTTACCTGGTTAGTTAGTTAAGAAAATAATAGGAAAAGACCAGGAGCCGGAATAAATTCGTATCTCGTATTGCGTATAGATACAGTAATAAGTAATAAGCTTAAATTTCTTAAATCGTAAAAACAGGCACTTATTACAGGTTACTTACCACACGTTACACGTTACACCCATTGTTGATTATTTATTTAACCAGTATATACCGATTTAATAACCAATTAACCAGGTAACCAGCTAACCAGCTAACTAATTTTAAATTTCTTCGCCAAGTTGAAATCTGGCAAATCTTTTGATTACAATATTTTCGCCTAATTTAGTAATCAACTCTAATAATAATTGATTAATATTTTTGCTATTATCCTTAATAAATAATTGTTCTTTTAAACAGTTTGTTTGAAAATACTTTTCTAATTTTCCTTCCACAATTTTTTCAATAATCTGGGCAGGTTTACCTGATTTTTTAACTTGCGCATAAAATATTTCTTTTTCTTTTTCAATTATACCGTTGGGAACATCTTCTCTGGAAATAAATTTAGGATTTGAGGCCGTGATTTGCATAGCTGTATCTTTCACAAATTCTTTAAACTCCTTAGTATTGGCTACAAAATCTGTTTCACAATTTATCTCGACTAAAACTCCTATTTTACCATATAAATGAATGTAGGATTCTACTTTTCCGTTAAGTGCTTGCCTATTAAACTTAGAAGCAGCTGCATCCATTCCCTTTTTACGTAAATATTCAATTGCTTTTTCCGGGTCTCCCTCAGTAGCTTTTAATGCTTTCTTGCAATCCATCATTCCAGCACTTGTTTTCTTTCGTAATTCTTTAACCATCTGGGCAGTAATGTTCATCCTTATCTCCTTGTTTCGTTAAATATATATCTTATGCTTTGATTTTTTCAGTTTCTTTTTCAATAGTTGATTTCTTTCCTTCAATAACTGCGTCAGCTATAACTGAAGAAATCAGTTTTACTGCTCTTATTGCGTCATCATTCCCTGGAATTACATAATCAATTTCTTCTGGATTACAATTTGTATCCACAATTGCTACAATAGGAATAGAAAGTTTAATAGCTTCAGCAACTGCAATCTTCTCTTTTTTCGGGTCAACTATGAATATTGCAGCTGGAAGTTCTTCCATATCTTTAATTCCGGTTAATACTTTTTGAAGTTTCACTTTTTCTCTCTTCAAACTTATCACTTCTTTTTTAGGAAGAACTTCAAACATTTTATTATTTTCCATTTCTTCCAATTCATGAAGCCTTTTTACTCTTTTTCTAATAGTATTGAAATTAGTTAATGTTCCGCCTAACCATCTATAATTTATGTAATACATACCACATCTTTCGGCTTCATTTTTAATCGATTCCTGAGCCTGTTTTTTTGTTCCTACAAATAGTACATTACCACCATTACTAGATATTTCCCTTATGATATCATATGCTACTTCGACTAATTTTACAGTCTGTTGAAGATCTATAATATATATATTATTTCTATCTGTAAAAATATATGGTTTCATCCTGGGATCCCATCGGCGCATTTGGTGGCCAAAATGTACCCCTGCTTCTAGCAATTGTTTCATTGAAATTATACTCATCTACTATCCTCCAATTTTCATTTTTATAGTCTTATATTTCTATTTTTTTTATGATTCTAAAATTATTATAAGTCGTTATAACTTATATATAATAAGCCCACAAAATCAAAGATAGTATAACACAGTTTTTTTTCTAAATCAAGAAAATTAATATAGCGTAGAGCATACAGCGTGGAGCGTATAGTTAGGAAAGAAGAAAGAAGACAGCAGACAGAAAAAAATAGTATTCCTCTTTCTAACTACCCCACCCGGCACTCAAGTGATCAAAAGCTTAAAATAATGTTGAGTGGCTTTCAATATACTTGAGTGCCGGGTTTACACTAACAATACCGTATCTCGTATCTCGTACAAACTAGCGTATAGCGTTTAGCGTAGAGCGTATACATTTGGTTATTTGTTAGTTGGTTAAAAACACAAATCAAAACAAACAAATCGAATAACTAATAATAGTTACCACCTGATAGACAGGTGGGCCTGTCCTCGTGAAAATGGGGAATGCCTGTCTTACGATATACGATATACGAAATGACTGGCTGCTATCTTCTTAACCAGCTAACTAATTCTACTCGCTATACGCTAGTTTTGTTCACTAACGATTATTTAATTGGTGAATTGTATTGTTTTTGTATTTACATTCTTAACCAGCTAACCAGGTAACTAAGTAACTAACTAACAAAGTTCATTGGTCAATTATAAAATATATCTACTTAAATCTTCGTCTTTTACAATGCTTTGTAATTTTTTGTTTACATATTTTTTATCAATAATAAATTGCTTCTTTTTGCAACCGGGGGCATTAAAAGATATATCTTCTAATAGCTTTTCTAATATAGTATAAAGTCTCCTCGCTCCAATATTTTCTGTCTGTTCGTTTACCAAAAAAGCAGTTTCAGCAATCTCGTCAATAGCGTCATCTGCAATTTCTATTTTCAAACCTTCGGTAGCAAGTAAGGCTACATATTGTTTTATTAGTGAATTACAAGGTTCAGTTAATATTCTTTTTAAATCTTCTTTGTTTAAAATATTTAATTCAACCCTAATAGGAAAACGCCCTTGTAATTCAGGTATTAAATCAGAAGGCTTTGAAGTGGTAAAAGCACCGGCAGCTATAAATAAAATATGGTCGGTCTTTACTGCTCCATATTTAGTCATAACCGTTGAACCCTCAATAATAGGTAATATATCTCTTTGAACTCCTCCTCTGGATACATCTGGTCCGTATGATTTTTCTTGCGTAGCAATTTTATCGATTTCATCAAAAAAAACAATCCCTAAATTTTCCACCCTATCAATAGCAGCTCGAATTACTTCATCCATATCAATTAACCTTTGAGTTTCAGTATAGAGTAATATTTTACGAGCCTCTGCAATTGTAACTTTTTGTTTTTTCCTTTTTTGAGGGAACATTCTGCCTAGAATGTCTTTAAAATTGATTCCCATTCCTTCTATCCCTGAATTAGAAAATACTTCTACTGTAGGCTGAATGTTTTCCTCAACTTCGATTTCAATTAGTCTATTTTCCAACTCACCTTTTTCTAATTTATCTTTAAACTTTTTTCTAGTCCTTTCAAATCTTTCTTCTCTTTCATCTTTTTTTGTTAAAATTTCAAAAGATTCTTTCTTTTCTTCTTCAATTCCAGAATAAAGTGAACTATCTGATAAATTTGTCTTTTGTTCTTTTCTTTTGCCTGATGCGGGAAATAAATAATCTATTATTTTTTCATCGACCAGCTGTTTTGCTTTATCTTCTACCTTACTGGCCCATTCTTTCCGAACCAATTGAAGACCTACTTCTGTTAAATCTCTGATTATGGATTCCACATCTCTTCCTACATAACCTACCTCGGTAAATTTTGTTGCTTCAACTTTTACAAAAGGGGCTTTAACCAATTTTGACAATCTTCTAACGATTTCTGTTTTTCCAACTCCTGTAGGCCCGATCATTATGATATTTTTTGGGGTCACTTCATCTATTAATTCCGGGGGTAATTTCTGTCTTCTAATTCTATTTCGTAAAGCTATAGCTACAGCTTTTTTAGCATTATCTTGCCCGATTATATATTTATTAAGTTCGGAAACAATTTGTGAAGGGGTTAAATCGTTAATCAATTATGATTCCTCCTTTCTATTGTAATTTTTCTACTGTTATTTTATCATTAGTATAGATACAAATTGAAGCAGCAATTTGTAAAGATTCTAAGGCTATTTCAGAGGCAGATAAATTTGAATATTTAACCAACGCCTTAGCAGCCGCCAATGCATAAGGACCACCTGATCCAATAGCAGCGACATTATCATCCGGTTCTATTATATCACCAGTTCCGGAAACTATAAAAATATGCTCTTTGTCTGCAACAATTAATATCGCTTCTAATTTTCTTAATATTTTATCAGTTCGCCACTCCTTGGCTAAAGAGATAACCGCTTTGGGTAAATTTCCGTGAAGCTCATTTATCTTCTTTTCAAATTTTTCAAATAAAGTAATAGCATCAGCGCTTGCCCCGGCAAATCCTGTAAGCACTTTATCATCGTAAAGTTTTCGTATCTTTATGGTATTATTCTTCATAATGGTATTACCTATACTTATCTGGCCATCACCAGAAATAGCAATTTCACCTCTATGTTTTATAGCTAAAATTGTAGTTCCTTTAAACATTCTTTATTTCATCTCCTTTTAAAATTTTGATATTAAGTCCTGGGATGAGATTTTTCATAAATTATTTTTAATCTTTCTTTTGTAATATGAGTATATATTTGAGTAGTAGATAAACTCTCATGCCCTAAAAGTTCCTGAACAGAGCGTAAATCCGCTCCACCTCCTAAAAGATGTGTAGCAAATGAATGCCTTAAAACGTGAGGACTTATCTTTTTATTTAAACCGGCTATTTTCATATATTTAATAATAATTCTACGTATACTTCTTGTTGATAATCTACCTCCAAAACGATTTAATAATAGTGCATTTAGGTCATTTTTATTTACTTCAATATTTTTCCTAAATAAATTTCTATTGGTTAAATATTCTTGTGTTGCTTTTATACTCGGATTGCCCAAAGGAAGAATTCTTTCCTTTGAACCCTTTCCGAATACTCTAACAGTTTTTTCATACAGGTCTATATCGTGAATATTCAAATTCACCAGTTCTCCAACCCTCATCCCGGTGCCATAAAGCAGTTCAAGAATTGCCCTGTCTCTAATTCCAAATATTGTATGCTGGGGCGGCGTTTCAATAAGTTTGTTAATTTCTTGTAAGTATAAAAAATAAGGTAACTTCTTGTTTATCTTAGGTGTTATTAAATTGATAGTCGGATTAATATTTACTATACCTTCTCTTGATATAAATTTAAAGAAAGAACGGATTGTAGATATTTTTCTGCAAATACTTCTTGTCGAATAATCACACTTCTTTAAATATACAATATATTTTCGCATAATACTGCGGTCAATATATTGTATATTATTCCTCTTTAATATTTTATAATCCTTTAAATAATTTAACAATTGTAATAAATCATTTTTATAGGAAATAATAGTATTATTGGAATAATTTTTTTCATTCTTTAGAAAAGAAATGTACGAATTTATGTGTTCCTTCAAATTTAAACACTCTTCCATTTTTTATTTTTGTTGAGGAGCAAATTTTTCTTATCTCACAATAAATTACTAT
>JAUVOA010000311.1 GCA_030599445.1 Atribacterota bacterium
ATTAGGACGAATAAAAAAACCAGTTATGTTAAAAAGAGGCGTATCAGCAACTTTAGAAGAATTATTATTATCTGCTGAATATATTTTATCTCAGGGAAATGATGAAGTAATGTTGTGTGAAAGAGGTATTCGAACTTTTGAGAATTATACCAGAAACACCCTTGATTTGAGCGCGGTACCTTCCTTAAAAGAATTAAGTCATTTACCAATCATTGTTGATCCCAGTCATAGTACTGGCAGATGGAGGTTGGTGGGGCCTATGGCTAAATCTGCCATAGCAGCTGGTGCAGATGGCATACTTATAGAGGTACATCCTAATCCTAAAGTTTCCTTAAGTGATGGAGCTCAGACTTTAAAGTTAAAAAATTTTTGCAAGTTAATGATGGAATTAAATGCCGTAGCTCATGCAGTGGATAGAGAAATCAATTTGACTGGTGCTGGTAATGTTGATTAGATAAGTTATAACGGCAATTGAGGAGCTAAACAGCGAGAAGATTCTTTTAGAATATAAAATGTTTTTTAAAAAAAAGAACGAATCTATTAAATTTGCTTGTAATTTTAAAGCAAAAGAATTATCCTATTAATTATATATATTAATTCGAGGTCAAAGAAGAAAATGTCTGATAAAGATAGAAGAGAAGTAAAATCAAAATTAAAACTAAATGCATTAGGCCATTCCTATAATGATATGTATTTTTTCATTATACCTTTTCTCTTACCTCTTTTTAGAGAAGAGTTCGGAATCAATTATGTTCAATCAGGACTAATCTTAACAATTCACGTTGCTTTAAGGTCTATCTTTTCCTTAGTATTCGGATATTTTGGGGATAAATATGAGAAAAAAGTGATTATAGCCAGTGGCTTTATCTGCTCTTCTATTTTTTTAGGAAGTTTAATTTGGATAAATAATATCAACACCATTGTTATTTTTTTATTTTTATTAGCTATCGGTATATCAACTTTTCATCCCTTGGCAACTGCCATGGTTGGAGAAAATTCCAAATCAAACCAGAGAGGACGTAATTTTAGTCTATTTACTGCTGCGGGAACATTAGGACTGATTGTGGCTAGTTTATTATTCGGTGTTTTTGTTCAAATATGGGGATGGAAAATAACCTGCCTCTTACTCGCTTTGCCTGGTTACTTCCTGGCTTATGCATATCTAAAATTAAAAAAGGATAAAATAAATCATAAAGCAGAAGCAGAGAAGAAAACTAAACTAAGCCATATTAATTTATTTTTTATAAGTATAGGTGTTCGAAGCCTGGGAATCTGGGCTGTTCTTTCATTTCTACCTTTTTATGCTACAGATTATATCGGTTTAAAACCCGAGATTTCTGCCTGGATTGTCAGCGTGTTTTTTATCGGAGTATTTTTAGGCAGCCTCATTTCCAGTAGAATTATAGATAAAAATCAACCACTTGCTTTAATATTATCATCAACTATTATTACTGTTTTACTGCTTCTGGGTATCACCTTCATCGTTCGCCCCATACCTATTTTCTTGATTATTGGAATCCTGGGCAGTTTAGAGGGAATATTTTTTCCCTCTTTATATACCTGGTTGACCTATATTTGTCCGGTTAACCGTCAGGGAAAAATTTTTGGGATATTATTATTTGTTGAGGGAATTTCTGCCACAATTGCCCCAACTCTCTATGGGTGGATTGCATACCAATTCAGTTTAATTTGGGCTTACCGTTTGGCTGCAATTCCTATATTTATTAGCTTCATCCTATTCTTGATACTTCATTTTTTGGAGAGTAAACACGAGAAAGCTTATAAAGTGAAACTCAACCTTTCTCCATAGAGTATTCAGAACAAAACAAAGAACTTTCCCTTTTTTAAAAATATTTTCTAAAAAGCTTGACAAATACTTTTTCATAGATTATAATAGTTGCATGATGGCACAAATAAACAAACATTTAAAAAAAGAACAAAAAGGTGAAGATAGGGGATGCTGTGGTATTCCCGGGATTCCTGAACCTCGCTTTTTAAAGGCATTTAGTGATTCTACAAGACTTCGTATCCTCGCTCATTTGGTGGAGGCTAAGGAGCCTCAAATGGTCAGCGAGATTGCAAAAAATTTTCCTATTGATGTTTCTGTAGTATCTCGTCATCTTGCCATACTTCGGGACGAGGGGATTCTACTTGCAGAGAAGCAGGGCAAAGAGGTTTATTATTCGGTACGATACGAATTTTTATCTTCGATCTTTCGGGGTTTTGCCAGTGCTATTGAATCATGTTGTCCGTCTAAAGAGAAAAGTGAATAATAAAAATATAGGGAGGGGAATTTTTTTAATATTATATTTGCATAATTACGCAACTGTGCCATTATATAAAAGAAAAAAATCAGAAAAATTAATAAAAAGAGGAGAATATTTCATGAATTCTAAAGAAAAGAAAATTGATGTAAAAAAGATTAGAGAGGAAGTAAAAAGAACTTACGCTGAAGCAATATCCCGGAAAAACCTAAGTTGTTGTGGTAATTTTGTAGAAACATGTTGTTCTGCTAAAGCAAAAGATATCGGTTACAGTGAAGATGAACTTAATAATCTTCCTACTGATTCTAATATTACAACTTTTGGTTGCGGAAATCCATTGGCCTTTAGTGAAGTCAGGGAAGGTGATATTGTGCTTGACCTGGGTCCGGGTGCCGGGCTTGATCTTTTGGTTGCTGCCCATAAGGTGGGACCCTCCGGAC
>JAUVOA010000211.1 GCA_030599445.1 Atribacterota bacterium
AAATTACCTTTGACCCTTCAATCATTACTTATTCTGAGTTACTCGATGTTTTCTGGAGGCAAATAAATCCTACCGATATCAGGGGTCAGTTTGCAGATAGAGGGGAACAATACAAAACAGCCGTCTTTTATCACAATGATGAACAAAAACGTCTGGTAGAAGAGTCAAAAGAAAAATTGCAAGCGTCAGGCAAATTTCAAGTAGATATTGTTACAGAAATAATAACGGCATCCATATTTTATGTGGCGGAGGATTATCATCAGGATTACTACCAGAAATCCCCCATAAGGTATAAATTATATCGTGCTGGCTCAGGACGTGAAGCATATATTAAATCTATATGGGAAGATACGACTAATAATAATGATAGTAAATTTGAGAAACCCTCGGATGAAGAACTGAAAAATACATTGACCCCTTTACAGTTTAACGTAACGCAGTCATGCGGTACAGAAAGGGCATTTGACAATGAATATTGGGATAATAAGAAAGAAGGTATTTATGTGGATATTGTATCCGGTGAACCACTTTTTAGTTCCCTTGATAAGTTTGATTCGGGAACAGGCTGGCCAAGCTTTACGAAACCACTCGAACCGGATAACATTTTAGAAAAAGAAGATAACAGTTTATCTATGAACAGAACGGAAGTAAGGAGCAAATATGCAGATTCTCATCTTGGTCATCTATTTGAAGATGGACCTGCGCCTACAGGTCTTCGCTATTGTATGAATTCAGCTGCACTTCGCTTTATTCCCAAAGAAGATTTAGAAAAGGAAGGATATGGCCAATATAAGAAGCTTTTCGAATAATAAGCCGAATTCTTATTAGGTGTTACTGGGGTCTATAAGGGCTTTTCCATCTGCATCTTCAATTTTTCCGACATTACGAGGATGTCGAAAATGTTGTTTCCATTAGAGAAGCAAAATAATGATAATAATCTATTCTGGGTAAGTAGAAGCGATTTTCAAACTACCATACAAAAGGTATTAATCTATACTTTACCGATTCTGAATACTCGACATAACCATTTAATTCTTTTTGTAAAGTTTTATCTTCCAAATAAGTTCTTATAATAAACAAAATGGTTATAATAACTGAAAAGCTTAAGGTCCATAATGAACCAAGTGCCAATGGCGTGGCAAAAGACATGATAATATATCCCACATATCCGGGATGTCTAACGAATTTATATGGTCCGGAAGTTGCCACCCGGTGATTGCGGTCTGTTTGCAGTCTGACCATGGTTGAAAAAAACTTATTTGATATCATTGCCCGGGTAAATAGCATAGCACCTAAAAATACTAATATTAATCCGGAAATATTGAACAAGATAGAAAGTTCCTGCGTCCAATGAAACCGATAATCCAATCCCGAAAAAAGATATATACAAAGTGTAGGTATGATATTTAAAGAAGTTATAATTTTATCCCATTTTTTTACATCTTCTTTCTTTTTTCCCCGTTCTTCAATTAATTCTGCCGGTATTACCATTGAATTAATCATTAATAGAATCACACCCAGGAATAAAAATATCCACGCCCACAACCAATTGATGGTCCAGGCTGCAATAAATAGAATGACGCCCTGAATGATTAATGTGAACCAAACCTGAAAAATTCTTCTCATAATATTTTTATTCATATTGTTTCTCCTTTGGATAATTAACAAAAAGCGATATACTATTTTCTTCTTATTTATAAACTACTTCAAATTCTTCACAAACCACAAGCATGTCTTCAGAAAATTTTTTATTGTGCTCTTTCAACTCCAGTGTGAAGAATTCCTGATGTACTTTTCGCCAAAAAGATAAAGTCTTGTCTCCTTCTCCCTCTTTGGCTGCAAATTCTTCCGTTACTTCTTTAAAGGAAATGATATTGATATTCGCTACTTGTATAATACATTGGGCTATCCCCTTCCAATTCGTAATGATAATATACTCACCCACTTTAGGGAACGGCTCGTTTTCTATTTCATATAGACCGTATAATGAAGCGGTTGCTTTCTTTATTCCCTTTTTTACCAGTCCTGCCAATTCATTGGCGTCTTTTTCATTGCTACAAAAATACCAGGATTCATAAGTTTTACCAGTATCATTTATGTTTTCTCCGATCGTAGATAGATATTTTTTCCACATTTCTTTTACTGTTTTATGTTCTTTTGCCATTTTTAATCATTCCCTTTCAGTAGACATTTTTTTGTAATACTTTTCGGAAAACTGTTGCATTAGCAACTTGAATCTGCACAGACACCTATTTGCCAACTTCCCTCTTAGGGCTTCACTGTCCCTATATTCTAGCACGGTCAAACTGGGAGGGACAAATAACCTGTCTCTTTGTCTCCCTTTTCATCTTTGCATAGACAATGACAAAGAAAATAAATGTCTGTCCCTATTTTAATTATAAATAACAAAATAAAATTTACACTTGAAAAGATTATCATTATATGGTAAAAGTAATTAAAAGTAATACAAATTAACTAACTCATAATCTTTTTAGATAATAAATAAATTTATAAAAGAAGTGCGGATTATGCTGAATATATATAAAACCATTAATTACTTGGGAATCGTTGCATTTATATTGCTTTTCATTGTCTTTCTTCTCGGAATCACTCAAAGCTCCTTTAATTTACATTATTATACTGCTATCTTGGCATTTATATTTGCTTGCTTTCATTTGGGATTGATTATATTTCGTAATTATAAAAGAAAAAAGAGGAGGTAAATATTATGAGAAAAAATATCATTGTTTTGTTTTTGGTAATCCTTTTTTTAATGTTGTCGGCACAAGCATTTTCTCATCCGGCCAGTAAAGTAACCCTGTTAGTAGAAGGAAAAGTGCTTCATATAACTGTCAATCACAATGTCGGTAATCCTGAAAATCATTATATTAACGAAATATTGGTTTTTTTGAATGATAAAGAGATTATTAGACAAATATTTTTTATGCAAACAGATGATATGCAAAAGGTTTCTTATACGATACCTTCTTTGAAACCGGGAGATAAGCTTACTGTAAAAACGAATTGTAGCAGAGGTGGCAAACGTTCAGGAACAATAACTGTTGAACCTGCTTCTTAGATGTAAGAGATTTTAAAATAATTGGGAATAATAGGGACACATCCTATTATTTTTTCTATGGTTTAATTTTCCATTTTACGAAGTCTTCCTTTGGAACGTCTATCTATAATAATACCTAAAGCCACAACCATCTGGTTAAGAAACTCCTCAGATCCTATAGGTTGTCCGCTATAAGTTACCGACTTATTGACCTGGCACACCTTTATTTATTGAATTGGCCGCCAAGATAAGTCTGTAATACTCGAAGTGAAGGTATTTTCTGGATAGGCAAATGCAGAGGATTTTCTGATAATACAATAAAATCAGCCTGCATGCCTTCCTTAATCTGTCCTTTATTTTCATGCAGGGCATAAGAAGCTCCTTCTGTAAATATTTTTAATGCTTCCTTTATTCCAATCCTTTCTTTCCTTACCCAATCGGGTAGTTCTCCTCCTTCTAAATCCTTATGGGAAACAGCAAAATAAATTCCTAAAAAAGGGTCAGCACTCGCTACCGGGCAATCTGAAGAACCGGCAACCTTTATCCCCTTCTCCACAACCCGCCTTAGCGGATAAGCCAGTTGAATTCTTTCTCT
>JAUVOA010000158.1 GCA_030599445.1 Atribacterota bacterium
CGGTTCAGGGTTTGGGTATCTCTATCGAGCAATATAACGAAGTTTTTGCTACTCAAAATCATGTCATTGAAGGTTCGATGTTTGTCCCGGGTGAATCAAAAGCAGTCATAGGAGCAAGATTAGCCGAATTGATGGATTTAAAAGTTAATGATTACATTACACTTCTGGTCAGGACGAAAGAGGATACCTTCAATACCATCGATTTAGAAATTGCGGGATTACTGCATACGCCCAATCCGCTGACTAATAATGGGATTGTTTTTGTTCCTTTAGGAATTGCCCGGCAGGCATTGAATGTGGAGAATGGCATTAGCATGATGGCTGTTAAAATAAAAAAGGAAAAAGAAATTAACCCAACCATAGATAATATTAATCAAATTTTTCAGGAAAAAAACATGAATATTAATGCTTACTCCTGGAAGGAATCTGCGAAAACGGTGATAGCTATGAGTACTGCTCAAGATGCTGAAACCGCTGTTATGTTAACCATCATTTTAACAATCGGTATGATAGGAATTATTAATAATGTTATCCTGTCTAGCCTGGAGAGGACCAGAGAAATTGGCATGATGAAAGCATTGGGAATGAGAGAGTGGGAGATTGTTTTAGTCTTTATGGTAGAGGCAACCGGCATAGGTATCCTCGGCGGATTGGCCGGCTGTTTGTTAGGTGCTGCGGGAGTAGGATGGATAGTGAAATACGGATATGATTTAAGTTATATTGGCGGAGATATGTCCATGTATGGCATACCGATAATCGATAAACTTTATGGGGTCTGGAATTTTTCTTCTTTTGTTTTCATATTCTTTTTTGGAATAGTTGTTGCTTTGATTTCCAGCATAGTGCCTGCCTACTGGGCAGCCCATAAAGACCCGGTAAAAGCAATTTATCATCGGTAGGTGAAAAAAATTGAAATAAAGAGTAAAATAATGAAAGAGAATTATCTTAAATGTTTTCACTGGATAAATAATTAAAATATAAAAAGGAATCATTGATGTATTCGAATTTAGTAAAGGAGGAAAATTAAATGGCTTTATTGGAATTAAATAAGGTGAAAAAGATTTATCAGCAAGGGAAAATAGAAGTCCCGGCTTTGCGGGGTATTGACTTGACGGTTGAACAGGGAGAGTTTACCACCATTTTTGGTCCTTCCGGTTCAGGAAAAACGACGCTTTTGAATATGATAGGTTGTCTGGATACCCCTACGGAAGGAGAAATTCGCCTAAATGACAAGAAAGTAAGTGATCTTTCCAGAAAAGAACTCGCTATGACGCGGCGCTACAATATCGGTTTTGTATTCCAAAGTTATAACCTGATTCCGGTATTGACGGCCTATGAAAATGTAGAATTTGCCATCAGATTGACTGACCATACCTCGGAATCGCAAATGAAAGAAAAAGTATTGAAAATGTTAGCAGAAGTGGGGCTTAAGGGACTGGAATCCCGAAGACCGAATGAACTTTCCGGTGGAGAAAAACAGAGAGTAGCCATCGCCAGAGCGTTAGTGAAAGAACCCAAGCTTGTCCTGGCGGATGAACCAACTGCTAATCTTGATTCTGAAACTGCTGCTGGTGTTGTAGACATTATGAGAAAAATGAATAAAGAATTAAACACCACTTTTATCTTTTCTACCCACGACCCAATGGTCATGAAATATGCTAACAGATTTATAAACCTGAAGGATGGTATGATTTCTGCCGATGAAAGGAGGGGGTAAAAGATGTTTAGCTTTAAACTCGGGCTAAAAAACTTAACCCGTCAAAAAAGAAGAAATGCACTTACAATTCTGGTGATTGCCTTTGCATTTTTCAGTTATTTACTTATGGATTCTCTTATGAACGGTATGGAAGAAATGTCTTTTGAAAATATAAAGAATTACGATACAGGGAATATTCAGGTGACTTATCCTGAATACTGGGAAGACAGAGAAAAGCTGCCCCTGGAAAATTTAATTTATTTAAATCAGGATATGGAAGAGAGCATAAAGGACACGGATGGATTATTGGGAGTATCTCCCGAGCTAAGATTTAAGGCGAACCTTAATAACGGGATTGATGAAGTAGCGGTCATGGGCATGGGCATCTCTATCGAGCAATATAACGAGGTTTTTGCTACTCAAAATTATGTCGTTGAAGGTTCGATGTTTGCCCCGGGCGAATCAAAAGCAGTCATAGGAGTAAGTTTGGCCGAACTGATGGATTTAAAAGTTAATGATTATATTACACTTCTGGTCAGGACGAAAGAGGATACCTTTAATACCATCGATGTGGAGATTGCAGGACTGATAAGGGCTCCCAATCCGATGATTAATAACGGGATTGTTTTTGTTCCTTTAGATGTTGCCCAGCAGGCATTAAACGTAGGTAAGGGGGTTAGTCTGCTTGCCTTAAAAACAGTTTCCGGAGATGAGGACACAGCCACCAAAGCATTGACGGACAGCTTTAAAAATAAAGATATGGATTTGAAAGCATATTCCTGGAAAGAATCTGCTGCATCAGTCATCGCTTTAAGTGTTGCCAAAAAGGGTGGAATCGGGGCTATCCTGTCAATCGTTCTTCTTATCGGTATGCTGGGGATTATTAATAATGTTATCCTGTCTGCTCTGGAGAGAACGGAAGAAATCGGCATGATGAAAGCCCTGGGAATGAGAGAGTGGGAGATTGTTTTTGTCTTTATGGTAGAGGCAACCGGTATAGGCATACTCGGTGGATTAGCGGGATGCTTAATTGGATATGCAGGTGTGAGCGGGTTGGTGAAATACGGATATGGTTTAGGCTATATAGGCGGAGATGGTTCTGCATATGGCATTCCCATTCTCGATAGAATGTATGGAACCTGGAATTATCCTGCTTTTGGTTTTTTATTTGTTTTAGGCGTCATCGTTGCACTGTTATCCAGCATATTACCGGCATATTGGGCAGCACATAAAGACCCGGTAAAAGCTATCTATCATCGATAAGGAGGTAAAAAATGAAATTTTTATGGAATTTAGCCAAAAAAAATCTATCGAGATCCAGGATTAGAACATCAGTTTCTATTGTTGCTATTGCCTTTGCTATTCTTGCCGTGGTCTTTGCCCGTGGATTAATCAATGGGATGTTAGAGTCTTTTTTTGAAAATCATATCCACTATAAAGCCGGACATATACGGGTTATTGATGAGGAATACAAATTAAAAGAGCGCCTTATGTCTTTAAATTATACTTTAGACGGGTTTAACGGTAAAGGCTACTCAGAGATGATTGAAAAAATAAAGTCAGTGGAAGGGGTGGAACAGGTTGTTCCGCGACTTAAATTTGGTGCCATAGTCAGCCTGGAAGATGAATTAGTCGGCATGATGGGATGGGGCGTTGACCCCCTTGAGGAAATAAAATTTATGGGAATTGATAAAAATATAACCGAGGGCAGGATGGTTCAGGAGGGAAATAAGGAAGTTGTTATGGGAGCCGGGCTATTGGAAAAAATAGGTCGTGAAGTAGGGGAGAAAGTCACCATTTTATACACGACTCCTTTTGGTTCCTTTAAAGGTTCTACTTTTCAGATTGTCGGGAAATATCAAAGTGATATTCAGGTAATGAGTGATAAACTTTTCTTCCTTCCATTAGGTCAAGCCCAGAGGATTTTGGAGATGCCGGGTGAGGTAACAGAATTACTTTTGATTACTTCAAATCACGATAAAGCTGCTTCGGTATTACCCGGTCTCAATGAATTATTTTCCCAAGAAGATGAATCCGGAAAATATACCTTGCAGATTTGGAATAAGGGTTATGATTTGATTGAACTTTTTGATTTTGCCGTTAAAATGTACAATTCTATCTATATTTTTATCATCATATTGTCCTGTTTTGTTTTGGTGAATACACTGATTATGATTATAAATGAACGTACCCGTGAAATCGGGATGATGAGTGCCCTGGGCTTGAAAAGCAGGGAAATATTGTATCTATTTACCATGGAAGGAGCAATTATTGGTATACTTGGCAGTGCTCTTGGTACTGTGCTGGGTGGAATATTGACCAGGGTTTTCTCTGTTGTCGGTATCGATTATTCTGCGGCTTATGAGGGAATAGAAAGCACAGATTTTTTGATGAGCCCAATTTATTATACTGTCTTTAGTTTGGAGAATCTTGTTTTTTGCTTTGTATTAGGGGTAGTCATTACCACTATTGCCTGTGTTATCCCGGCGAGAAAAGCCGCTAAACTTGAACCGACCGAAGCCTTAAGACAAATATAAAAAAACAAGTAATAAGTGATGAGTGACAAGTAACAAAACAAGTAATGAGTAATGAGTGATAAGTTTCAGGTTACAGGTTGCGAGTTACGAATCCATAAAAAGTAAGTAGGGGCGTATTGCCATACGCCCCTACAATAAGAAAAGTAGAAATAAAACTGGTTGATTAATTAACTAATTAACCAGCTAACCAACTAACCAAATAGAAAGGAGAGTTAATAATGCAAAAAATTAAAGGATTTTTACTGATAGGAATAATAATATCGATTTTATTTTCAAGTTTAATCATAGCAACTGCTGCAGAAATGACTGCCGAGGAAATTATCAACAAGAGAGATGATAATGAATATTTTAATACAG
>JAUVOA010000138.1 GCA_030599445.1 Atribacterota bacterium
CCAGGGGGAGCGGAACACAGCTTTCCGAGATAAATAGATTGTTAAAACAATTTAATCAGTTAAAAGAAATGTTTAAAAAAGGATCAAAACTAAAAAACTTTTCTTTTAATTAAATTAGTATTTAGTATATAGTATTTAGTATTTAGTAAAGAGGGAATAGCGTAGAGCGCGAAGCGTATAGAATGCAAGAATATGTATGGATAATTTGTAGGTGAGTGATGCGTCGTATCCACAATTGCCAAAGAATAAAGAAAGATGGATTCCCGTTTCCACGGGAATGACAGATTAAAAAATTAGAAAAAATAAAAATGTAAATAATAAAATGGAGGCAAAATAAATGTCAGCAATAATTAAACTTAGAAGAGAAGGTGGCAAGAAAAAACCCTTTTACAAAGTAGTGGTACTTGATTCGAGGAGAGCTTGTAATGCTAAATTTATTGAGCAATTGGGATATTATCAACCACTTTCCGATCCTTATGTTTTTAAGATTGACCAGGAAGCAAGTTTAAAATGGATAGAAAAGGGTGCTCAACTTTCAGCAACAGTAAAAGATTTATTTAAGAAAGAAGGAATGTTGAAAAATAGATAAGACCTAAGGAGATTATTTTGAGAGAACTTATTGAATTAATTATAAGAGGAATAGTAGACAATCCAGACAAAGTAGAGATAAATGAAATTATTGGTGAAAGATCATCGATATTTGAAGTAAAGGTTGATTCTAATGATATAGGTAAAGTAATTGGAAAACAGGGTAGGAACATAAAGTCGATAAGGACTATAGTAAATGCTGCAGCGCAAAAAGGTGATAAGCGAGCAATTATTGAAATTGTCGATTGATTAATTAGTTAATTAGTTGATTGGTTTCCTGGTTAGTTGGTTCAGAAGATAGAATTCTGAAGACAGAAAAAAAACAGAAATGTCATTGCGAAGGAGTGAAACGACTGAAGCAATCTCAATTAAATTGCCACATCTTCGCCTTGAAATAATATTTAACAGTTTATGTTTATCTTTATGTTAAACGTGAAAGATTATATAAGGAGGAATTTAATTGAGTGACGAATTTATTACGATTGGTAAAGTAGTTTCTACACAGGGTAATAAAGGGGAAGTTAACATTTTGCCTCTTACCAATTCAACTGATAGATTTAAAAATTTAGTCACCGTTTTTTTAAGAAATAACAAGAGTCAAACAACATTAAATATAGAGAAAATAAGAATTAAAGAAAATACAGTTGTTTTAAAATTTAAAAATATAGAAAGTATCGAAGAAGCCAAAATAATAGTAGGGTCTTTTCTTGAAGTTGAAAGAAAAAATGCTGTAAAACTACCAAAGAACACTTATTTTATCTTTGAGATAATTGGCCTTGAAGTATACACGGAAAATAATATTTTTCTGGGAAAAGTAGAAAATGTTATAAGCACGGGAAGCAATGATGTATATATAGTTAAAGGTAAAAACAAAAAAGAATTGTTTATACCGTCTATTCGTGAAGTTGTAAAGAATGTTAATTTAGAAAAAAAACGAATTAAAATAAAAATGGTAGATGGATTAATATGACCAACGATTGTTTAGAAATTAATATATTAACTATTTTCCCCAATATGTTTAAAGGCCCTTTTTCCGAAAGCATATTAAATAAGGCTCAAGAAAAAGGAATGATCAAAATAAATCTAATTGACCTTAGGGATTTTACCCTGGACAAACATAAGACCGTAGACGATTATTCCTACGGTGGAGGGCCTGGTATGCTTTTAAAACCTCAGCCAATTTGGGATGCTGTAGAGGTGATAAAACAAAATAAATCTTCATTACCTTTAAAAATTATAATCACTTCTGCTCAGGGGAAGATTTTTAACCAGGGAATGGCTAAAGATTTATCGAAAGAAAAAAGATTATTATTCATTTGCGGTCGGTATGAGGGTATAGATGAACGGATTCCCCAACTTCTCGATGCAGAGGAAGTGTCAATCGGTAACTTTGTAGTTAGTGGGGGAGAACTACCAGCTATGTTAATGGTAGATGCAATTTCGAGAATGATTCCCGGAGTTTTAGGGAAAGAAGAATCTGTGGTCAATGATTCATTTTATAACGGATATCTTGATTATCCTCATTATACCAGACCTGATGAGTTTAAAGGTTATAAAGTTCCGGAAATATTGCTTTCGGGCAATCATAAAGAAATTGATAAATGGAGAAGGAAACAGTCTTTGTTAAGGACTTTAATTAGAAGACCTGAAATTTTTGCAAATAAAAAATTATCTAAAAAAGAATTAGATTTACTTAAAGAATTGGAGAAGAGTTTTAAAGAAGATTAAGGCAAAAAGGCAAGAAAAAGCAGAGGATAAAAATACAAAAAATGAGAGGGCATAGAGTATAAAGATAGCGTATAGTGAATAGTTGAAAATGTTATTTAAAAAAATGATTAGGAAGGATGATTTTTATGGTAGATTATATTAAACAATTAGAAGAAGAACAATCAAAAAAAGAGATTGGAAAATTTGAATCTGGTGATACAGTCGAAGTACACCAAAAAATTATTGAAGGTACCAGAGAGCGAATACAAGTTTTTAAGGGAATAGTTATAGCGAAAAAGCATGGTGGGAGCAAGGAAACATTTACAGTAAGAAAAATATCAAAAGGTGTTGGAGTAGAAAAAGTATTTCAACTGCATTCACCGAATATTGTAAAAGTATTGGCTTTAAAAAGAGGGAAAACGAGAAGAGCAAAATTATATTACTTAAGAGATAGGATTGGGAAGAGCGGCACGGTTAAAGAAAAAAGATAATGAAATGCTATTCAAGGCAAAAAATAGAAAAGTAAGAATGACAAAATCAATCATTCGTAGTTATCAGAGAAAGATAGAAAGATTATATAGAGAAAGAATAAGAATTTATAATCTCTATAACTATGAAAATCGACTAAAAAATGAAGGGTACTCTTTAATTGCCGGGATAGACGAAGCAGGCAGGGGTTCATTATCCGGACCGGTAGTAGCTGCCGCAGTAATATTACCCTATCAATTATTTATTCCTTATATTAAAGATTCTAAAAAGTTAACTTCACAAAAAAGAACAGAATTATATTGTTCTATCTTAAATAAAGCAAAAAATGTAGGAATTGGTATTGTGGAAGCTAAAATTATTGATAGAATAAATATTACCCAAGCTTCTTTTTTGGCAATGAAAAAAGCTATTTTAGATTTAAAAGAAGTGCCTGATTATTTATTAGTGGATGGCTTTAAAATTCCTAACCTAAATATTTCCCAGTTACCATTGATTAAAGGGGAAGATAAAAGCATATCAATTGCTGCCGCTTCCATAATTGCTAAAGTATATAGGGATAATATTATGGTCAAGTATGATCAAAAATACCCACAGTACCTTTTTAAAAAAAATAAAGGTTATGGTACAGAAGAACATCTTAAAGCTCTACTTAAATACGGCCCATCAGAAATACATAGAAAAAGCTATAAAAGAGTAATGAGGTAGCTGACTTAAAATAAGAATTATTCATTAGTGAATAAAAATAGCGTAGAGCAAAATTAGCGTGGAGCGTACAGCGTAGAGCGTAGAGTTAGGAAAGAAGAAGTCAGAAATCAGAAGTCAGAACAAATCCGTATCTCGCTAAGAATTAGTTACCTGGTTAGCTAATTTAATACTAATAATTTATTAACCAGTTAACCAGTTAACTAAGTAACTAATTAACGAATCGAGATATGTAATTAAATTTTAAATAATATGAAAATAGATGATGATTAATAATTATTGGTTTTAAGTTACAAGTTTATAGAAAGTTAAAAGCGTATCGCCATACGCCCCTTTTTCATAGACGGGAAGGTTGGGGGGATGTTTTCGCATCTTTAGCATTCGTATTTTTCCCCACAATTTTTCCCTGCGCCTATACGCTACCCGCTGTACGCTATACGCTAATTAAATAATATGAAGATAGATGATTAATAAAGATGGATAATATAGGAAAATTTGGCGAAGATGTAGCTTCTAAATATTTAAAAGACAAGGGTTACAAAATTAAAGAAAGAAATTATCGTACTTTTTTAGGGGAAATAGATATTATCTGTGAACATAAGGGAAATATTATCTTTGTTGAAGTAAAAACCAGGCGTTCTAATAAGTTTGGGCATCCTGAAGAAGCAGTTAATTTTATTAAACAACGAAAAATAATTAAAAATGCTTTATGTTATTTGTCTAAATACCATCTTTGGGAAAAAAATTGTTGCTTTGATGTAATTTTAATAAGTATCTCTAACCATAAAGATATAAAAAGAATAAAACATATTAGGAATGCTTTTTACATTGACAGCAAATAAGTATCGAGTATATAGCAAGATAGCGTAGAGCGTACAGCGTGGAGCGTAGAGTTAGGAAAGAAGAAGACAGAATTCGGGAGTCAGGAGACAGAATATTAAATAGTGTATGGAATGAATCAAAAGATACAGAATTTTTATTCCTTCTCCTCTTGGGAGGAGGAGATGAGAATGAAGGGGAAACAAACGAAATACGCAAGGCGATATACGATACAATAGGAAGGATTTTGAGTCTTGAATTATGGTTTTTCGCTTTTAGTTTAATTTCTTAACTTTATCTTAAACTAAAAACTATAAGTTTTTAATTAATAGACAGGCGAGACGCCTGTCCTACTTTGTGCACGATATATCATGTCCTATTTCTGAATTCTGATTTTCTTAACGCAATACGAAATACTATTCACTAAAAAAGGTAGGTGTTTTTTTGTTATCTAAATTATATAGTGCAGCCATATTCGGAGTAGAAGCTTTTACGGTAGAGGTCGAAGTTGATGTTCGTTCAGGGTTGCCTTCGTTTAATATCGTAGGATTACCTGATACGGCTGTTCAGGAA
>JAUVOA010000285.1 GCA_030599445.1 Atribacterota bacterium
ATTATATTAAATTGTGCTAATTTTATTTAATTTTCATCTATTAGTTTGAACTTCTCATTATTTCTTTCCACTTTTGTAAAATATCTTGGCAAGAATATTCTGGAAACATTGCTTCATCAAAATGGAGAAGAAGTCCTCTTTTTCCTCCTGCTGTAGCATTTTTCATTCTTCTAATATACTTTTCTAAATTTTCTCCATCTTGTCGGTGCCATAAACCAAAATAACATTTTTTATAATCTATAAATTTTTGCATGGTTATATCAAAATCATACATTTCGGGATTACCCAAATTTACTGCCCGCACTTTATCTAATTTTAAATAAGATTCTAATAAATAATCATTTTTTCCGCAAAAATGAATAAAACCGCCTCCAAATGCTTCCAAAGCTTTTTGATCATAGGGAATTACAAATTCATCAATCTGTTGAGGTGAAATTAGAGTCGCACTATCTTCTGAAATTCGAGTTCCACCATTTCTCATATAAATTCCTCGAGATAGAGCATGACCATGGTAACAGATAGTCTTCTCTTCTCCTAAAACCTCTTTCAATTTCTCGGTAACTTGTATATACATATCAGTACATAAATTTAAAAGGTAATGAACAAATTTAGAATCATCATATAAATCATAAAAAATATTATCTCCGTAAACAGCATGGGCAATTTCAAATGGACCCAAAGTATCGGGAAGATAAACATGAATCCATTCAGGCAATGTTTTTTTAAAAAATTGAATATGCTCGATTGCTTTTTTTAGCATATCTATTTCATCCAAATTTGGAAATTCAAATTTTTTTATTTCATCTTTGCCTAAATGAGAAGTTAACCAGGCAAATGTATCTTTCGGCACTTTATATTCTAAACCAAACATAACTGGAATAAATATAGTACCAAAATTAGGGCGTATACATATAGGCGCATCAAAAGCATTTTGTGCGCAACCTGCTATTTCTTCCAAATGTCCGTAAAGCATCTTTTCTTTATCATAAAACTGCTCCTCCATATCATAAGTGCTTCCCGGAACAGAAATATTTTGAGGTTTCCAAAAAATTAAAGGGAGACAATCCACTTCTTCATTTTCTAATACATCGGCAATCCTATTCTCTCCTTGAGGATCTATTCTTTTTTTCTTTTCAATTGTTTCAATTAATTTTTTTATATCCCTATTCATTTCCCCGGTCCTTTTAAAATATTTAAATTTAACTATTTTCTTTCACGCTAACTAATACTGCTCTTCGGTTTAAGGTACCAGAGTCTAAGCCCAGGGCATATTTATTTATAATAGTCCTCCTTTTATTTTTTACCATATAATGGTCCGAAGTTATTACATGCCCTAAAGTCTGCTCCTTCTAAACAGGAAGTACCAAAAGATGCCCAGGCCTTTGGCCTAAAAATCTTCTCATTAGATACATTGTGCATGGCTACTGGTATTCTGAGCATAGAAGATAAAGTAATCAGATCTTTTCCGATATGACCATAACTTATCGCTCCATGATTAGCTCCCCAATTGTTCATCACCGAATAAACATCTTTAAAGGCTCCTCTGCCGGTTAAGATGGGAGCAAACCAGGTAGTAGGCCAGGTGGGATCAGTTCGTTCATCCAAAATTTGGTGAATTTTTGCAGGGAGGTCTATGGTATGACCTTCGGCAATTTGAATGACCGGCCCTATTCCTTTAATGATATTTATCCTCACCATGGTTACCGGCATAACTCCTTTGGTGTAGAAAGTAGATGAATATCCACCTCCCCGAAAATATTCCAGGTTTGCAGGAGACCATTTCGTATTTTCCAGACATTTTTTTACTTCTTCCTCGGTAATATCCCAGAAAGGTTTCATAACTGATTTTCCTTTGGTTTTTTGTTCTCCTGTAGCATCCAGGGTAGTAGAACCGGAATTAATCAAATGAAGAATACCGCCCCGGGCAAGACCGCTTAATTCAACGCCGGTTACCCGTTTGACCGCTTGAGGGCTCCAGTAAGTTCGTATATCGGAAAATATCTGTGCTCTGTCAGTTAATAGGTGATTAAATAACATGGAAATACCGTTTAAGCTGTCATTTTCAGTAGCGAAGATAAACGCTTCCCTAATTCCATTCCAATCAAAGGAGGTATCTAAAATCGTTTCCATAAAATCACCGTTGGGAAGATAATCAGTCCATTGTCTTTGACCCTGAAAACCGGCTACAAGAGCATTATGCCCTTCTGCTTCTTCGGCGTAACCTGATTTTATTAATTTTTTATTGCCCACCATTAAATCCCGGGCTATTAATGTCATCTTGACTACCATCTCCCATTCAGCATCTTTTTGCGTGCGGGAATGTTTTATCTCTTTTTTATTGCGATCCTCTCCTTCCTGGCAGTTTTTTCTGACCCAGGATAAAGCTTTTTTATACTCTTTCTTATCGTAAATCTCTTCTTTTATCCTTCGTGTTATCTCAGACATATCTACATATTCATTTCTCATGCCCAGATAATCGCAAAAAAAGGAAGGGTCAATTTGGGAACCGACAATCCCCATAGAAACACTTCCTATTGAAAGATAAGATTTTCCTTTCATGGTGGCAACAGCCAGACCTGCTTTGGTAAATTGCAATAATTTTTGCTTTACATCATCAGGAACAGTTTTATCATCACGATCCTGAACATCCTTACCATATATCCCAAAAGCGGGTAGACCCATCTGATCATGACCTGCCAGTGCTGCGGATAAATATACTGCACCCGGTCTTTCGGTTCCGTTAAATCCCCAAATCGCTTTGGGAATAAGAGGATCCATGTCTATGGTCTCCATCCCGTAACACCAACAAGGAGTCACCGTAAGGGAAACTCCTACTCCTTCTTTAGAAAATTTATCGGCACATCGTGCTGCCTCTGCTACACCTCCGATGGTGGTATCAGATATTACACATTCTAACGGCAAACCATTGGAA
>JAUVOA010000174.1 GCA_030599445.1 Atribacterota bacterium
AGGCCTGCTCCAGGGAAAGTTCGGTAGACCATTCGGTATTGTAGCCCTCATCTCGCGCATCAATACAGGGCTTCTCAAATTGCAGGCTATCAAGTTTTTGTACGGTCTTAAGCTCAAAAAAACGTCCCCCGACCAAATAGGCCGCAACAATATTCTGGGTCAACTGGGTATGAGGTCCTGCTGCCGGTCCTACAGGGGTAGCACAACTTGCATCAAATATCTGAATACTTTTTCCATTTTCTTTAATAAAAAATTGAGATTCCGGTATCCCAAAAATTGTCCACTGCGACCGATATTCTTCAGTTATCCAGTGAAGTAATTGTTTAAATGGAACTGGCCTCATAACATCTCCCATAACTCTCCTCCTAAAAATAGGGACAAGACATCCTATTTTTTATAATCCCGATAAAAATTTTTATATATCCTAAATTACTTGCTTGATTATTTTATACTACTATTTTACCATTTAAAGAATTCTCTTACCATTTCACTGTAATCTCCTTTGCAAATCAGGTGGTGATTACCGATAGAATTTTGCAAAAAATATTTAACCCCCTCATTCATTCTAAATCTTATTTGAGTCCTGCACAAATTCTCGCTATTCAAATTTTCAATTATTTCTCCCCCGGACACGAAATATTCTTTACCATCTCGGGAAAGTTTAAAAATAGTGGCTTCCCCTTCCCCGATGACTCCCTTTATCCCCACTCCCAAACCTGACTCGAAGTGGGTTTTTAAATAAAATTCATCAGGCATATTCAAGGGTAAAGTACAATGAGCTAAAATTATTTCATTCTGGTTAATATCAACACTGGAAGGGTTTGCCATAAAAACAGGCTCATCGGTTAAATAATGCAGAATAGCCATAGATATAAGAGCGGGAATATCGCCTTCACAACCGGCTACAATTCCTCCCTCATTTAACAATGAAAGACCCAGGCAACCGGTATTTTTATAAATTCCCAGCAGGTCAAAACATCTTACGGTAATACCGTCAAGTTTATATTTGTTTACGATAGCTTTAAACCCGCTATAAATTTTCAGTGCTCTGTCGATTGATTTACTATCAAACCCTTTATTTTTAATATCATTTAATTTGGGATGGGCAAAATGGTGACTCTGATCGATTTCTTTAACCAATTCACCCATTTCAATATCTATTAAAGAAATCCCTAAGACATCTTTAACCTTATTATAATCTACATCGCTGGCTATAAGCCAATCGGACGGTTTACCGATAACTCCTAATTTAGTTGAAGCTAATCTACTTTTCACTTCAAATATTTTACTGAGTTCTTTTATCCTCCTGGCAATATAATCACTATCTCCGTGAATTATTTCTACCTTTTCTCCTTTCTGTTTTATAAAGGAAGCAATCTCCAAAGAGGCGGCAAAAGAATTATGTAATCCACTGGATAAAAGCAGGTAAGGTCCCTTGACCTGTTTAAAAATTTGTTTGAACTTCCCCTCGACTCCCCCAGATTTAGTAAAGATAAGGGGGAAATAATCTTTACGGTTGAAGTCCTCTAAGTTTATATTTTCAAATTTCTCACCTAATTTTTCTTCAATTTCAGTTATAAAGCCCTTCAAGGTCTGATCAATATATCCTTCATTATGTACTTCTGAAACAAGATTATACAATCCTATCTTCATGTCAAATTTCCTTTCTTTTGCGCATTTACTGCCAATAATTAGTAAATTAATTTTTCTTAATTATCAAAATAATATACCCTTTATTTATATTCTACAAAATTAGCAAAATTCCTCTTTTTTTTCTAAAATAAAAAAGAATAATTATACTTCTTGTTTTTCTTTCTCTCTTTTTCTTAGCGCAATACACAATACTAATTTTTTCTGGCTTTTGTATTCCGTCTTTGTCTTCTTTTTTCTATTTTCTTAACCAGCTAACCGGCTAACAAGTGATATACTGTGTAGCTCGTATTAAGTAATCTGTTTTTTTATCTTATCACTCATTACTTATTACTCATTACTGTATCCATATGCTCGATACTGTTTTTACTCGATACTTTAATATATCCTCTTGTAAAGTCTTGCAATACAATTTATAATCATAATAGAAAATATCTTAAAAGGCTAAATTAGAAGGGAGCGGATAGGCTCTGGTGGGCCTTGCGGACTTCAAATCCGTGGGCGGTAATTAATGGTAATTGCCGCGGTGGGTTCGATTCCTACCCCTCCCGCCATTAATTTTTATCTCAGATAATTTTTTTATTCTAACCCTTATTATTGTCTATATTTTAAAAATCACTAAAGGAGAATTTTTACTAATTGAAAAACAATGAAGATGTAAAAAATAATAAATTAAATTTATTGCTATCAAAAATTCCCAGTGTAGAGATAATTCTGCAAAATAAAGCTCTAAAACCCTTAATGCAAAAACATTCCCGAAAAATGCTTACCCAAATGGTAAGAAAAGTTATCTCTGAAGAGAAAAAAAATGCTCGTAAAAATGGTCGCCCGTATTCAGCAAAAGAAAGGATGAAGAAAATTAAAGAACATTTAGAAAAGGAAAATCTATCTTACTTACAAAAAGTAATAAACGGCAGTGGAGTAATTCTTCATACTAATCTGGGAAGAGCACCTCTGGGTAAAGAAATGCTTGCAGCAATTCAAACTTCTTTGCAGGGTTATGCTAATTTGGAATATGATCTTGTAGAAGGCAGCAGAGGAAAAAGAGGGGAAATTGTCGAAAAATTGCTTTGCACTCTCAGTCATTCAGAAAAAAGTTTGGTGGTTAATAATAATGCCGGTGCAATATTTTTGATATTGAATACTCTGGCTAAAAATAAAGAAGTAATTGTCTCCAGAGGGGAATTAGTTCAAATCGGGGGAGGATTCCGCATTCCAGAGATATTAGAACAAAGCAGTGCTCATCTTCGAGAAGTCGGAACTACTAACCAGACCTTTATCAAGGATTACGAAAAAGCAATCAATGATGATACTGCTTTAATATTAAAAGTCCACCAAAGTAATTTTAATATGAACGGTTTTGTTCATCAAGCTGAAGTTAAAGAACTTAAAAAATTAGGGAAAAGATATAATTTACCGGTAATAGTAGACTTGGGCAGTGGAACATTTTTAAATACCGAGAATTTTGGATTAAAACACGAACCAACTGTTCAAGAAAGTATTAGAGCCGGTGCTGATATTGTTTGTTTTAGTACAGATAAACTCTTGGGAGGTCCTCAGGGAGGAGTTATTTGCGGCAAAGAAATTTATCTGAAAAAAATCTCACAGCATCCTTTATTTCGAACACTAAGGGTGGATAAAATAACTTTGGCTATACTTCAAGAAATTTTATTATCTTATCTAAAAGGTGAGGCGGTAATCAAAATTCCCATCTGGAAAATGATTTCCTGCCCTTTAGAAAAAATTGCTATTCGCAGCCAAAATATCTGCCAAAAACTGAAAAAAGAAGATATCCCGGTATTTACCAAAGAAGGACAAACTGCTATAGGTGGAGGTTCTTTGCCCGGACAAACTTTACCAACTAAATTAATAATTATAAAGCCTCCCTGTTCGGTAGAAATTTTTTCTAAAGAATTGCGTTTATTTGGCCCACCACTTCTGGGAAGAAAAGAAAAAGAATTTTTTATCCTGGATCCTCGCGGCATTGACCCTTCTTCAGACAATTTAGTAATAAAAATCATTACATCAGTCTATTTTAAAATGAAATAAAAAGAGGTTTTCATGTTTGTTTTTGGTACAGCGGGCCATATTGACCATGGCAAAACTGCTTTAATTTATGCTCTAACTTCTATAGACACCGATCGTTTACCCGAAGAAAAAGAAAGAGGTATGACTATTGACCTGGGATTTGCCTGGACGAAGCTTCCTTCCGGAGAAAAAGTCGGAATAGTCGATGTACCCGGGCACGAAAACCTTATAAAAAATATGATAGCCGGGGCAACCGGAATCGATGCAGTAATTTTAGTTATTGATGCCAATGAAGGCTGGATGCCACAGACCGAAGAACATTTCCAAATCGTAGATTTACTTGATATAAAATATAGCATCACTGTCATAACCAAAATCGATTTGGTAGACCAAACCAGATTAAATTTTGTGGAAAAACAGATTAAAGAAAGGTTAAAAAACACCGCCCTGTTTAACGCGTCCATAGTAAAAGTAAGTACGGTAAAAAATATAGGAATTGACCGGATAAAATCAGCCATCCAGGATTTAATCCCCCGGATGAAACCAAA
>JAUVOA010000147.1 GCA_030599445.1 Atribacterota bacterium
AATAGATATTAAATGGCAAATTGCCAAACCCGGGCATCCTGACCAGGTAGCAACTAGAGATTTTGGGGTCAATACAGCAAAAGGTGTGCTAATCGGTAATTTTCGTACTGAATTTAATGAAGGTGATACCGAATTAGCTATTGAAAGCCTTGAACAGTTAAAAGTGCCTATGATAGGGAGAGTGATGCATGTTTCGTTAGAAGGTGGCGATTGCTGGTATTTAGATGAACATACCCTGGTGATAGGAATAGGAAATCGCAGTACAATGGAAGGGGTAAAGGAAGCAGAAAAAATACTTGAACCCTTTAATATTAAGGTTGTCCCTGTACAGTTTGAAGCAAAATGGAATCACCTGGATATAATCTTTTCAGTAGTTGCTCCCAAAACAGTTATGTTATGTCCCGAGGCCTTACCAGATGATTTCTTAAAGTATTTAAGTCAGGAAAAATATGAAGTTATAACTATTCCCGGGAATTCTGTGTTCGCAGGAACAATAAATCTTTTAGCTTTAGGAGATGAAAAAGTGCTCTCCTTTAAGGAAAATAAGCTCGGAAACGAAAAACTTAGAGCTTTAGGACTGGAAGTTTTTAACCCTCCTTTGAGTCAATTTCTAATGGGTGGTTCAGGACCTCACTGTCTTTCCTTCGAGTTAATTCGGGAATAGTTTTTATTATATATATTTTACAAATATTTTAGAGTATATTCTTGTAAAATAATTTTAAATGTGTTTTAATATATTTACAATAATTAAGTATATTTTAACGAAATAGGTAGCCTTGAATAACATCTAACTAAAGTTGGAGCCAGAATTATTAGTCTGGTAGACAGCTGATATTCCACCGGAGAAAAGAGGATGAAGTTTAAATGATGGTTGAAAATGAAAGAATGGGAAATAGAATTCGCAAATTGCGTATTTCCAAGGGTATGAACCTTACTGCTTTAGCTAAAAAGATAGATAAAACTCCCAGTTATTTAAGTCAAGTGGAGCGTGGAATGGCTTCACCATCGATTATGGCTTTAAGAGAGATATCCAAGGCTTTAAATGTACCCATATTTTACTTCTTAATTGATGATAAAAAACAAAGCGCAATAGTAAGAAAAAATGAGCGCAGAGTTTTACAATTTCCTAAATCTCATTTAACCTATGAATTACTCTCCCCTGATGTTAGTCACCAAATTGAGATGATTAGAACTCGGATAGAATTAGGAGCCAGTACTTGCAGCAAACCTCTCCCTCACGAGGGCGAAGAGTGTACTCTGGTAATAGAAGGAAAGATGAGAATTCAAGTTGGGGATGAATGTTTTACCCTGGAAGAGGGTGATAGTATCTACTACATTGCAAGTATTCCCCATAAAATAACCAGTATTGGAGACAAAGATCTTATCATTATTTCTGCAATCACCCCTACTAATTTTTAAAATCTACTATTAACAGGAGTTTTTTAAATAGAGGGGAGATGGTTTTTTCACTCTATTTTTTTAATATGCTATTAGTACTAATCTAAATAATGATTAAAGTATGTGTATTTTTTATCATATATTATTAGAGAAGGAGGGATAAAGTAGAGATAGTTATTGAAATCGTAGAATTGCAAAGCAAAATTATTAAATTATCAAAAAATATTTATTAAATTAGGAGGTTACAAAATGCAAACAAAATCATTAAAAGGTCGTGACTTTATAAGTACACTGGAGTTTACTAAAGAAGAATTAGAATCTATGCTGGAATTAGCAGCTGTCTTAAAGGCTGACACTGCATCTGGTCGGCAGCACCCGTTGCTTCTTCGTAAAACCTTATTTATTATTTTCTATAATAAATCTTTACGGACCCGCAACAGCTTTGAAGCCGGGATGACCCAATTAGGCGGACATGCCAATTATTTGGATTCCGAAAAGATTTACACCCCTGCTACCGAAGGTGAAGAGAAAGCCTATTCCACAGAAAGGGTATCTGATGTTGCACGGGTATTGGCCAGAATGGGTGATGGTATTGCCATAAGAATGTATGGAAAACCAACCGGTTGGAAATACGGTAATGGTAATAAATATTTACGCGAATTTGCTAAATGGGCAGAAATACCGGTAATTAATATGGAAGACGACATATATCACCCCTGTCAATCCATGGCTGATGTATTGACCATGAAAGAAAAATTAGGCGACTTACGCAATAAAAAATTGGTAGTAAGCTGGGCTTATTCACCAAGTGTGGAAAAACCAGTGGCAGTTCCCCAATGTTTAATGGCCACCGCCAGTAAGTTCGGTATGAATATTACCCTGGCACGTCCGGACGGTTTCCAACTTGATCCAATGATGATAGATGCTATTAAAGAAAATAGTAAGAAATATGGTGGCTCATTTGAAGAAACTGATTCTATGGAAGATTCTTTTAAAGATGCAGATGTGTTATATCCTAAATCTTGGGGTAGCTTAACCTGTGTTCCACCGCAAACTCCTGAAATAAAGGTAGACAAGATGAAAGTCCTCTTTGATAAAAATAAGGATTGGATATGTAATGACCGAAAATTAAAATTAGCTAAACCGGAAGCTATTTATATGCATTGCCTACCTTGTGATAGGGGCTATGAAGTAACCGATTCAGTTATCGATGGACCTAATTCAGTTGTCTTCGATGAAGCCGAAAACAGACTTCACGCCCAGAAGGGAATTATGGCTTTGTTGATGAGGTAGAAATGCAGGAATCTGATTAATCCTAACCGGAAAGAAAAAGGAGATAAGGTGTTAAGGATTAAAAATGCCCGGATTATAGAAAATGAACAATTAAAAACGGTAACCATATATGTTGAAAAGGGGAAGATAAAAAGTATTGTACCAGGAGATGAGGTATTACTACCTACAGAGAAAGAAATTGATGTAAAAGGGAATATGGTATTTCCTGGCTTTATTGACCCCCATGTTCATTTTGATGACCCCGGGTTTACAGAAAGAGAAGATTTTGAAACCGGGACCAGGAGTGCAGCGGCTGGCGGTATTGCTACAATTATCGATATGCCCTGCACTTCTATTCCTCCGGTTACTACAGGCCCAAACTTTGATTACAAATTAAGTATAGTAAAACCAAAAGCTTATGTAGATTTTGCTTTCTGGGGAGGGGTAACTCCCGAGCAAGTAGAATCGGGAAAATATAAGAAAAGTTTAAAAGAATTAAAAGATAGAGGTATCGTGGGGGTAAAATTTTACACCATTTCCGGAATGGAACTCTATCCCAGGATGTCCGTCCCCAATATGGACCAAGCCTTCAGATTAATGAAAGAATTAAACCTGGTGTGTGCAATACATGCTGAAGATTATTATCTGGTGGATTATTATTCTCATCTTATGCAGGAGATGGGGAGAGAAGATCCTGAGAGTTGGTCTGAAGGGAGAACATACGAAGCAGAGCCGGAAGCAATATGGTCTGTAGTGGGAATTACCGGAAAAGTTGGAAATAAGCTTCACATCGTGCACCTTTCAACTAAAGAAGGGTTAAATATTGTTCGGTGGGCGAAAGCTCAAGGGTTAAATGTGAGCACTGAAACCTGTCCACAATATTTAGTTTTTACAACGGAAGATTTTAAAAAACTGGGGTCGGTATTGAAAATTGCTCCGCCCTTACGAAAAGAAGAAGATTTGGAAGAGCTTTGGAAAGGATTGAAAGATGGCTCAATCGATTTTATCTGTACCGACCATGCCGCCGGAAAATATCCGGAGGAAAAATCATCTCCTGTTATCTGGAAGAATTATGCAGGTATCCCCGGTACACAATTAGTTGCTCCGAGCGTATTTTATTACGGATATCATAAAGGCAGACTAAGTTTAGCCGAGATTCAGAAATTAATGTCCGAAAATGCAGCTAAAAGGTACGGACTTTATCCCCAAAAAGGAATAATCCAAATAGGCAGTGATGCAGACTTTTCGGTTGTAGACCTGGATAAAGAGTGGACGGTAGAACCATCAAGATTGGAAAGTAAAGGAAAGTATTCCCCCTTTTCCGGTAAGACATTAAAAGGGAAAATATATATGACTATTGTGCGAGGAGAGATAGTTTATAGAGAAGACGAGGGAGTTATTGGCAAAAGGGGATACGGACAATTTGTTAAGAATAAATCAGGATAGATAAAATAGTTGTGTTTAAGGACTGAATTGTGTATCTTGATTTGTTAGTTAGTTACTTAGTTAGCTGGTTAATTGGTTAATGAATTATTTGTATTAAACTAGCTAACTAATTAACCAGAAAACCAGTTAACAATTTAATAGGAGGAAAAAAAATGACAGAATTATATAAAAAACATTTAATTACTACCCAGGATTGGGAAAAAGAAGGGCTTGATGAAATACTCGCGGTTGCCAAAGATATGAAAAAACACCGCTTTGAAAAGCCTTATACCGAGATTCTTAAAGATAAAACTTTCCTGATGTTCTTCTACAATCCTTCAGTCAGAACCAGGCAGTCATTTGAAGGGGCTGCTACCGAATTAGGAGGACATGCCCAGTTCCTTGAGCCTAAATCTATGAGGTTAAAAGAGAAAGGGAAAGCGGGAGAGACAGTTGAGGATGCAGCAAAAGTTATGAGCAGATATGCTGTAGGGTTAGGAATCAGAATTCTGGAAGATGCGATTGAAGAGTATGGAAAAGGTGAAGAATTGCTTAGAGAATATGCTAAATATTTATCCATCCCTATTGTATCTATGGCTCACGATAAATATCATCCCTGTCAGG
>JAUVOA010000101.1 GCA_030599445.1 Atribacterota bacterium
CAGCGGTTATCGTCCCCAGTTCTATTTCAGGACTACTGACGTAACCGGTACCATCACCTTACCAGAAGGGGTAGAGATGGTTATGCCCGGAGACAGAGTAACTGTTACCGGTGAACTGATCACTCCTATCGCCATGGAAAAACAGCTCCGCTTTGCTATCCGAGAAGGAGGACGCACTATCAGTGCCGGAGTGGTAAGTGAAATAGTTGAATAAAATCGTATTGCGTATCGCGTATTGCGCTACAAGATACAAAATGCGAATGAATATTGATAAGTAAGGAGTAGGGGGCGGATAATCCGCCCCCTACAAAAATAGAATAAAAGGATTTAACGACATACGAAATACGATATACGAAACATCTTGACACTAAGTAGAAAGTATGGTAGATTTAGGCTTGTGCAATTTTATCTTTTATTAGGGGAAATGTTTAATGGGACAAAGAATAGTTTTAGCTTGTAGCGAGTGTAAAAATAGAAATTATGATAAATATAAAAATAAGCAAAATACTCCAGAAAGAATAGAACTTAAGAAGTATTGTAAGTTTTGTAGAACTCATACTTTACACAAGGAAATAAAATAATTTTAGCTTAAGAGCTTTATTTAAAAATAATTAAGGTCCGTAGCTCCAACGGCAGAGCACTGGACTCCAAATCCGGGGGTTGCAGGTTCAAATCCTGCCGGGCCTGCCATTTTTTTGTTATAATTGGGAAAAATGAAAATTAAATTAGGAGCAAGATGAAACTAAAAAATATTTTCAATAAAATAAACAATTTTATGAAAGAAGCTATAGCTGAATTAAAAAAAGTTATATGGCCCACCCAGAAAGAACTCAAAAATAGCACAATTGTAGTTATTACTACTATAATTATTGCCTCTATTTTTATTGGATTAGTCGATATATTTTTTACTAAAGCACTAACTTTGTTTATAAAATAATACACAATAAATATTAGCTATTTTATGGTAAAAAGGAAGAGAGTTAATTAGTTACGATGGCTTCAAATAAAAAAAAATGGTACGTAGTTCATACTTATTCAGGATATGAAAATAAAGTAAAAATAAATTTAGAACAAAGAGTTAAATCCATGGGAATGGAGAACCAGATTTTCCAAGTATTAATACCCACCGAAAAAGTCTTAGAGGTAAAATCTGGCAAAAGAAAATATGTGCAAAAGAAAGTATTTCCAGGATATGTAGTACTAGAAATGATATTGGATAATAATTCCTGGCAAGTGGTAAGGAATACTCCCGGAGTTACTCGCTTTGTAGGTTCAGGGGGGAAACCGGTACCTTTAAAAGAAGTAGAAATAGATAACATATTAAAACAGATGGGAAAGGGCGAAAAAGTACCCAAGTTAGATATTGAAGTAGGAGAAAATATTAGAATTATCGTTGGTCCATTTACCGGGTATACAGGAAAAGTTAAAGAAGTAGATTATGAGAAAAATAAAATGAAAGTTTTTCTATCTATTTTTGGTCGAGAGACATCTGTTGAGTTAGGTTTTAATGATATAGAGAAATATTAAATTAGTCGTTAGTATATCGTATTGCGTAAATTAGTTACCTAGTTACTTGGTTAATTAATTAGAAGAAGATTTACCTGATTAGTTATTAAAATATTACTAAATTGATTAATTTTCCGATTAACCAGCAAACCAAGTAGCCACCTAACCAGATAACCAATTGAGGAGGAATTTAATGGCCAAGAAAATAGTTTCCGTAATAAAATTACAAATACCGGCTGGTAATGCTAATCCCGCACCACCGGTAGGCCCAGCTTTGGGTCAGCATGGTTTAAACATTATGGAATTTTGTAAGGCTTTTAACGAGAAAACAAGACAAGATGTTGGAACTGTAATACCCGTAATTATAGATGTATATGAGGATAGGTCTTTTACTTTTGTTTGCAAAAAGCCTCCAGTTGCCTTTTTATTAAAAGAAGCAGCAGGAATAGAAAAGGGATCAGGGATACCCAATAAAGAAAAAGTGGCAAAGTTATCTCGGGTAAAAATTGAAGAGATTGCTAAACGTAAAATGCCTGATTTAAATGCTAATGATTTAGAAGCTGCTATGAAAATAGTTGAAGGCACTGCCAGAAGCATGGGAATAGAGATAGAGAACAATAATTAATTGTAAGCTTATGTGGAAGGATAAAATCCAATAATACCACAAGGAGGAAAAAAGATGAGTAGAAAAAGAGGTAAAAAATATTTAGAGTCTATCAAAGAGTATCAAAAAGATAAGTTTTACGAACCGGAAGAAGCTATAGATTTAGTTAGAAAGCTTCACTGGGCGAATTTTGAAGAGTCTATTGATATTGCGATTAAATTAGGTATCGATACCCGTCGTTCAGAGGAACAGGTAAGGGGAGCGGTAGATTTACCTCATGGTACAGGCAAAAAAGTGAAAATTGTTGTTTTTGCCGAAGGAGAGAAAGCAAAAGAGGCAGAAGAAGCCGGGGCTGATTTTGTAGGAGCAGAAGATTTAGCTGAAAAGATACAAAAAGGATGGACCGATTTTGATGCCACCATAGCAACTCCAGATATGATGAAAATAGTGGGAAAGTTAGGTAAGGTATTGGGCCCTCGAGGTCTAATGCCTAACCCTAAAGTTGGAACCGTTACTTTTGATGTAAAAAATACCGTAAAAGCAGTAAAGGCGGGGAAAGTAGAGTATCGGGCAGATAAATTTGGCATAGTTCACGCACCTTTAGGAAAAACAATTTTTGATAAAGAGAAATTATTAGAAAATTTTACTACCTTTGGCGACGCTATTATTAAAGCTAAACCATCAGCTGCCAAAGGAAAATATATACGCAGCATTACTATTTCATCGACTATGGGACCAGGGGTTCACATAGATCCCCAAAAAATAGACGCCTGGGTAGAAAAACAAAAAAAATAGAATAGCTAAAAATATAAAAATAAAATACACTTGTAAATTTAAATATACCTTAGACAGCAGGAGTTATTAAGAAATAACCTAATAGATATTAAAATATCTTCCTGCCTAGGTGAGAACAAAGAGAATAAACTTAATGGTTTCACCTTCCTTGTAGATTAGTCTAAGGGAAGGTTTTTTATTGTGTAAAATATCTAATAGAGTTAGAAGGGAGGATAAATTTTGGCTTTAAGTAAAGATTCAAAAAAAGAGATACTTCAGGATTTGATAACAAAATTGAAAGAATCCAAAGGAGTGGTTTTAACCGATTATCAAGGAATGAATGTATTCCAGATTAGCAGACTTAGAAATGAATTAAAAGAGAAGAGGGTAGAGTTTAAAATATTCAAAAATACTTTAATGGAAAAAGCCAGCGAAGAACTGAACGTGGAGGATCTGACCAAAGATCTAATCGGTTGTACCGCAATGGCTTTCTGTAGCGATGATGGAATTGCCCCGGCTAGATTACTGAAAGAATATTTTAAAAAAAATAAAATTGATTTAAAGATCAAATCTGGTCTGATAGACGGCAGAGTTTTTAGTCCCGAGAAAATTATGGAAATAGCTTCTCTACCTTCAAAAGATGTCCTTATTGCCCAAATGATTAACGGAGTAAAATCTCCGATTTATTCTTTGGTATTTATCTTACAAGGACCGTTAAGAGGGTTGATTTATACTTTGGAAGCAGTAAAAAAGCAAAAAGAAAAAACGAAAGCATCATAAAATATTATGCTAAAAATATAATATGCAGTATTACATACCGGGCAGATAGGATAAAATAAAAGCTTTTTTCGATATACAATATACGAAATTGAGAGGAGGTGAAATAAATGGTAGAAAAAAAAGAAGTAGCTGAAAAAAAAGAAGTAGCTACTAAAAAGGCTAAGAAAGTTACTGAGGAAAAACAATCTAAACCTGAAATGGGTGCATCAATGGAAATATTAGAAAAAATAGAGAAGATGAGCGTATTAGAATTAGCTGATTTAGTTAAAGCTTTAGAGGAAAAATTCGGAGTAACTGCTGCTATGCCGGTTGCCATGCCTGCTAATGCTGGTGGTGCAGCTGCATCAGACGAAGCCAAAGAAGAAGAAAAGACTGATTTTGAAGTAGTGTTAAAAGAAATAGGGCCAAATAAAATTAAAGTAATAAAAGAAATAAGAACCATCACTGCTTTAGGTTTAAAAGAATCTAAAGACTTAGTGGATGGTGCACCGAATACAGTAAAAGAACATGTAGACAAGAAAGAGGCCGAAGGAATAAAAGTAAAATTAGAAGCGGTTGGAGCAGTTGTAGAAATAAAATAGAAGATAGTTTTTAGTAATATCGAAGATACTCTTTAAAAATTTTTAAAGAGTATCTTCTTGTATTTTTAATTAATAAATGATAAAATAATAATTTATAGAAATAAATATATTCCTTCAGTATAAATGCAATATTTTATCTGAGTAATTATTTTGTTTTTAAAAAATCTAAGAAATAACAAGATAGTCGCTAATAAGTTAATCTATACTTTATAAACAAATTTTAAGTTTTGAGAATCTATTATCTGACTATTCTTTCTGGTACTATTATTTTAATATTTTAATCATTATGTAAAGGTTGGTGTTTTGCGGTGCGTAATAAATATAATCAAATAAAAGACTATTCCAAAATACCTGAATTATGTCCGATCCCCAATTTATTGGATATACAAAGAATTTCTTTTGTAAATTTTTTACAAAGATTTATCTCTCCCGATGAAAGAAAAAAGCAAGGGTTGCAGGAAGTGTTTATAAACATTTTTCCCATTCAAGACTTTACCGGTAATCTAATTTTAGATTTTGTTAGTTATTCACTGGGGGAATGTAAAGATTCTGCTTACGGATGTTGGGAAAAGGGAGGAACGTATTCTGCTCCTTTAGAAGTTAAGATAAATTTAATCAGCAAGAAGACAGGTGAGATTAAAGAGCAAGACGTCTTTATGGGCGAGTTACCTCTTATGACCGAAAACGGAGGTTTCGTTATTAACGGAGCAGAAAGAGTGATAGTAAATCAATTAATAAGATCTCCCGGTATTTATTTTGATGAAGAAAGGAATGAAAATAGCAAATCATTATATAAATTTAAAATTATACCTAATCGTGGATCCTGGTTAGAATTTGGATTTGATTCTTCCGACATGATTTATGTCAGAATTGATAAAAAAAGGAAAATTCCAGCAACTGCCCTATTAAGAGCATTAGGATATGAAAATAATGAAGAAATAATGGAACTTTTTGATTACGAAGAGATTGTAAAAACAACTTTAGAAAAAGATAATACAACCAATGGAAAAGAAGCTCTGATAGAAATATTTAGAAGATTGAGACCCAGTGAACCTCCGACTGAAAGAAATACTCGTCAATTAATTTTTAGATTACTTCTTGATCCTAAAAGATATGATTTAGCAAAAGTCGGAAGATATAAAATTAATAGGAAATTAAACTTTGGGGATCGGATATTAGGTAAAATCGTTGCTGAAGACATTGTTGATCCTGGTAACAATAAAATAATCGTAAAAGCAGAAGAGAAAATAAATCAGAAAATATTTTCTGCAATAATAAACTCAGGAATTGAAAAGGTAAAAGTACTGAATTCTGAAAATGAAACGGTAACTGTTTTTAATGAGAAAGACGAAGCTTTTATGCCTATTGTTGATAAACTGAGTGAAGGAATCAATGAGGGGATTATAGATACGATTGCTGCTGAAGATATAATTAATCCCAAAACAGGTGAAGTAATCTGCAGTACAGGAAGCAAATTAACTATTGCCTTGTTATACAAAATAAAAGAATGTAAAGAAAAGATAAAAATAAAAAAAGGTCCTTCGTTAACAAGAGAGGACATTGTAGCTTCATTAAGATATTTAGTCAATTTATATAGAGGAATTGGGTATATAGACGATATTGATCATTTAGGAAATAGAAGGATAAAGACAGTTGGCGAGTTACTTCAAGATCAATTTTACATTGGATTAAGCAGGATGGAAAGAGTGATTCGGGAGAGGATGACTATCCAGCCTGATGTTTCTGCCATTACTCCCCAAGCTTTGATAAATGCACGGCCATTATTGGCTACAATTAGACA
>JAUVOA010000168.1 GCA_030599445.1 Atribacterota bacterium
AGGAAGACTGAAAAGGCGGTAAGTATTGGTGGTGGATTACATCATGCAATGTCGGATTATGGAGAAGGTTTTTGTGTCTATAATGATGTGGTTATTGCTGTTAAGTATGCTATAGAAAAGTATAACCTGAAAAGAGTTTTAATTTTGGATACAGACGCTCACGCGGGAAACGGAACTTGTAAGGCTTTTTATTCTGATCCAAAAGTTTTATTTGTCGATACTCACCAAGAAGGTATTTATCCAGGAACAGGTTCGGTTGATGAAATCGGTGAGGGAAAAGGAAAAGGATTTACTGTTAACCTCCCTTTAGAAGCTGGAACAGGAGATAAAGCATATGAACTAATTTTTGATGAAATAATCTTTCCTTTGGCCAGAGAATATAAACCCCAGATGATTATCAGATACGGAGGTTCTGATCCTTATTTCGATGATGAACTAACTAGTTTGGGTTTGACTTTAGATGGTTTTGAAATGATAGGAAAGAAGGTTAGAGAACTAAGCAGGGAACTTTGTGAAAACCGCTCGGTTGATTTACTTTGTTCAGGTTATAACTTAAAGGTTTTGCCAAAAATATGGTTGACCTTGGTGGCGGCTATCAGCGGGGTGAAAATTAATTTCAAAGAATCAGCCCCGGATATAAAAAACAGAAGAATTACTGAAACGAAGAATTTAGTAAAGAAAGTAAAAGGAAAATTAGCTCCTTATTGGAGATCTATTATTTGAAAGGAGCAAAAAATGATTAAAGTTGAAAAGAAAAATCAGCAGGAATTCACAGTGAAAGTGGAAGGGAAAGAATATAATGTAAATTTAGATGATGAGTATTGGCAAGATTTAACCGGAGGTAAAATAGCCAAAGAAGAATTAATAAAAAAGTCCTTTGAGTTTTTGTTGGAGAGAGAACCTAAAGAATCTATTCTTTCCAGATTTAATTTAAGGATTATCAACCAATATTTTCCAGAATTTGAGGAAGAAATAAGAACCTATCGCTCCACTTGAGAACCTTTATCAACTTATGTTCCCGAAGACGAAGTTAGGTGTGACAGGGGACGGTTCTTTGACACACTTATTAAATAATATTACAAGTTAGAAATGGGGGTTATATGGTTATAAATAGCCGCAATTGTAATTTTGTTAGTACAGATAAACCTATGTTAGGTGGCTGGCCTGTAAACTTAATTTCATACTTGCAAAAAATTAAGATTTAAGTTGAACATGTTACTTTTCTTTCTCAATTTTATTGTAGTTATATTGTTCAATGATTTAGGAGGAGTAGATGGATGAAATCATCATACCTTATTTGTATATTCTTTATTTTTGTGTTATTCAATTGCCAAGCATCGGAGACCAATTCTCTTAGCTTGTCAACACTAGACAATAGTACTAATAATGTAGTTCAAGTAGAAGAATCTATCTTGAAAATTATTGAGACAGGCGGGATACCAGGACTATCTTGCGCTGTCATTAATGACTCAGTACTTGTTTATGAAAAAGGTTTTGGATTTAGAAAAAAAGACAGTAGTTTAACGAATAAATAAAATAAATAAAATAGGGACACATCCCATTTTCTTAAATAATTAATATTTTACTTTTAAATTAGATAAATAGGGAAGGTGTGCCAAGTCAATAATTAGGTAACTTTTGGCGGACAACTCATGGGGTCTGAGGAGTTTCTTAACCGGATGGTTGCGGCCTTAGGTATTATTATAGATAGACGTCCTAAAGGAAGACTTCGTAAAAGGGAAAATTAAACCATAGAAAAAAATAGGAGTGTTCCTATTTTAGATAAGGGATTTATAGGTAACTTTGGTAATTGAAAGGTATTCCTTTTTCTGTTCTCCCACGCATAGCGTGGAGTTTAATGTGATTAAAATTAAAAAGTAATATCACAACCCTTCACTTTTATACTAACAAAGTGTATAATGTGCGTATAAAAGTGAAGGGTTGTGATATTATGGATACTTTTGAAAAAATTCTAAATATTATAAAAGAAAATAAAGGTATTATCTCAACTGCTGAAATTGTAAAGCTTGGTATAGACAAAAAATACCTTTCCCTAATGACTCAAAAAAAGATGATTGAAAGAGCGTCAAGAGGTGTTTATGTATTGCCTGACGTTTTAGAGGATGAATTCTATTCCATAAGTATTCGATGTAAGAAGGGAATATTTTCTCACGATACAGCATTGTTTTTGCATGATTTATCTGACAGGACACCTTTGTCTTTTTCCATTACTTTGCCAAAAGGATATAATCCATCTTCGTTAAAAGATTTGTCTTTGGAATTCTTCTACGTCAAGCCTGAGCTACACAGCTTAGGTAAGATAACAATTCTATCGCCACAAGGAAAAGAGATTGATACATATGACATGGAAAGAACTATCTGTGATATGGTTAGAAGTAAAAGTAGGATGGATCTTCAAACATTTTCTGATGCATTAAAAAGGTACTCAAAGCGTAAGAACAAAGATTTAAGTAAATTAATAAAATATGCTCAAAAGTTTAAAATTGATCAAAAAATACGTGAGTATATGGAGGTGCTGATTTGAAAAATGCAATGCAGTTAAAAGGAATTATTAAAAACATGGCAGCAAAAACAGGAATAAAAGCAAATGCTCTTTTACAGAACTATATGTTAGAGAGATTGCTTGAGCGAATTTCCGTTTCTGAATATAAATGGAAATTTATACTTAAAGGCGGCATGCTGATTAGTGCTATTGTTGGATTAGATAGCAGGACTACTATGGATATGGATGTAACTATTAAAGGAGTAGATTTTTCTAAAGAAAACTTATTATCAATATTTGAACGGATTTTAAAAGTTCCAATTCCGGATGATGTAAAATTTATTCTGAAAGGAATTGAAGAAATAAGAGAAGAATCTGAATACGGGGGTTATAGAATATCAATTGAAATAGCTTATGAAACTGTTGTTGTCCCATTAAAGATTGATATAAGTACTGGCGATATAATTACACCCAAAGAAGTGTTATATAGCTTTGATTTGCTATTTGAAGACAGAAATATAGAAATACTTGCATATAATCTTGAAACTATTTTAGCAGAAAAGTTTGAGACAATTATAAGCAGAGGTATACTTAACACTCGTGCAAGAGATTTTTATGATATTTATATTTTAACAACTCTTCAGGAAAAAAATATAAATAAAGACGATTTCAAAAACGCTTTAACTTCAACTGCCACAAAAAGAGAAACACTTGAAAAAATTAATGATTCTTTAAGTATTATTGAAGAAATTAAAGAGGACAAAACAATCCAAGGTATTTGGAAAGCTTACACAGAGAGATTTGTTTATGCCAATGATATTGCATTTGAGGATAGCATTGCAGCGCTAATAAAATTATTTGAGATGTATAGTAAATAACTTTTTGCTTAAGCGAGAATTAGGAGTGCTAATTATCGCCACTTAAGGCTATATAAGAATAGATAAAATTATGTGGGTTGATATATAACCAAATACGACACATACCAAATGGAAAAGAAAGTGGGGTCTAATATGACCTGGGCGATAAATAGGTGTCCATCCCTATTGTCCTATTTAACCTCTCCAAAAGAATAGGTAAGGGGACGTTTCACTTGTCTTATTTAAATCAATAGTGACACACCCCATTTTCTTAGACAATTAATATTTTACTTTTAAATTGGATAAATAGAGACAGGCCTCTGTCACACTCATGAGTCTAATCTCTATTATCAACATTCGAATATAATAAATTTTCTCGGGAGGGAAAACAATGATATTTAGAACTATAAGCGTTATTATAGGTTATTTGTTGGGAATAATTATTTTATATCTGGGCATTGTAATTTTTGCACCCGGCTTTTCCGTGCCCAAACAGCCCATGCGAAAGGCCAAACAACCGAGCAAAAAAGAGATAAAACCGCCAAAGTTTAGAAAAAATGTAAGTTTTAAAGTGGGAGAAACAGTGTTGAGCGCCTGGTTGTATTTACCTGAAAATTTATCTGCTCCGGTTGCCTGTATTATTATGAGCCATGGTTTTGGTGGGACAAAGGATATGTTTCTGGAATCTTATGCTTTACGTTTTCAAGAAGCTGGTATGGCAGTACTTACTTATGATTATCGGCATTTTGGGACAAGTGAAGGTGAGCCCAGACAGCTATTCTATATTTCCTACCAGTTAGAAGATTTATCAGCAGCTATTAAGTATGCTCGAGATTTAAAGGAGATTGATCCGGAAAAAATTGCTCTATGGGGCACCTCTGCTGCCGGAGGCTATGGCATAGTTACCGCTGCTCAAGATAAAAAAATCGCTTGTGTAGTGGGGCAATGCCCAGCCCTGGATAGTCATGCTGATGGTAAGTTGGCTCTAAAGAGAGAAGGCTTAGGATTCTTTCTC
>JAUVOA010000247.1 GCA_030599445.1 Atribacterota bacterium
AGTCTGGGGCTTTCGAACCTCTTTAGGATTAATAAATATAGATTTAGTCACAATCTTCTCCTTTCTTTAAAAAATTATCTTGCTATTTTCTAATAATGATCAAATCACATTTCTTTCTCTATTATTGTAATTTTACCTGTGTCAAATCAAAATTAGCTATTACCGTATTAAGCTCCTGTAGAAATTTAGCTGCCGGAGCACCATCTACCGCTCGATGATCAAAGGTAAGCGATAAACCCATATGTGGAATAAACTCTATTTCATTATCTTTCATAATTGGTTTAAGAGAAATACTGCATATGCCAAGAATTGCCACCTGGGGGACATTTAGAACAGGTGTAAAGCTTTCAATCCCCATTGTGCCAAGGTTGGTTACCGTAAAGGTCCCTCCGGTAAGTTCATCTGGCAAGATAGTTTCCTCTTGACAGGCAGTATTTAATCGTCTTGCTTCTTGAGAAATTTCCTTTAATGATAAGAGGTGGGCATTATGGATTATCGGCACCATAAGCCCTCGTGGTGAATCTACAGCAAATCCCAGATGTACGTGTTCAAATTCCAGTATCTTATCTTTAAGGAAATGAGCATTCATATTTTTAAATTTGGGAAGAATATTGGCAACTATATAAAGTAGAAAATCATTAATATTAATTTTGCTTAACCCTTTCATTTGGGGATTCGATTTTAACGATTTCCGACAAGCCAATAAATTAGAAGCATCAACAGAAGTATTTAAAGTAAGCTGAGCAGTGCTTTGTAAAGATGTAAGCATTCGTTCAGATATAATCTTCCGCACCCCTTCTGTTGGAATCTCCTTTACCGGCCCAAAAAATTTTTTACTAACCGTACTTGGAATAAGTGGTTCACCTTCAGATAATGCTTTTTCTACATCCCTTTTAATAATCCTTCCTCCCGGACCTGAACCGATAAGCTGGGAAAAATCAATTCCTTTTTTTTCTGCAAAGCGTCGGGCAAGCGGAGATATAGAAATTAAGCCGTCTCCAAAAGAAGGTTTTATTTTTTTAACCGATTCATCTGGAGTTATGGCTTTCTGCTTTTCTACATATTCTTCCTTGGAAACAGAGACCGTTTTTTGGGGAATAAGATGGTCAATTTCCTCTCCCGACTGTCCAATTATGGCAATAGTATTAAGAACTGGAACATCGTCTCCCTCTTTATAAAAGATTTTTAGTATTGTTCCTGCTTCAGGAGCTTCCACTTCAAAGACTGCCTTATCGGTTTCCACTTCACAGATAGGCTCTTCAGCTTTTACTTTGTCCCCCACCTTTTTGTTCCATTTAATAATAAGACAGGATTCAACAGATTGTCCTTGTTTGGGCATAAGTACTGGTATAGCCATTTTAACCCTCCTTTGTGTACTTTACCGTTCTTCTAAATAATATATAAATAAAATAATAATTTGATATTTTTAAAATAAATGTTTCATATTTAACTAATTTTATCTTTATTCTTCAGATAAGTATTTTTTAATATCAAAGGATCTTCTGATTATCTTCCTACCCTCAACAATTGATTTAATTTGCCCCATAGATTTTGCCTGAATCATCAGATTCCCAATGGCAGTTGCTTCAACCGGTCCTGCAAAAACAGGCAGACCCGTTGCATTAGCAACAATTTGACACAGAAGACCGTTTCGACTTCCCCCTCCTATAATATATATCTCTTTAGTAGATTTACCTGTAATCTCTTCTATCATTTTAATAGTCTCTGTATATTTATCTGCTAAACTTTCGATAACCCCTCTTACAATTTCTGCTGGTGTTTCAGGAACTTTTTGCCCTGTTTCCTGGCAATAAACTTTTACTCTATCTGGCATATTATCATCAATTAAACCAGGTTTTAAGAATCTTGAATCATCAGGATCAATTCTAAAATTAGCTGACCCATATTTTAAAGCCATTTCAGTCAGCTCATCATAAGAATAAGACTTTACCTTCTCATCCCAGAATTTTTTACACTCCTGAATAATCCAGAATCCAGTAACATTCTTTAAAAATCTGAAACCACCATCGGCAGAACCCTCATTAGTAAAATTATATTTAAAACTCATTTCGTTAATAATTGGTTCAGGAGTTTCTATCCCCAATAAAGACCAGGTACCTGAACTAATATAGGCGTAATTAGCATTATCTTCAATTGGAACCGCCGCAACCGCAGAACCGGTATCATGGCAGGCAGGAGCAATAATCACTACTTCTGAATCAGCGCCAATCTCCAGCGCAATAGCCGGTAAAAGTTTCCCGATTTTTGTCCCGGGCATAATTATTTCTCCAAATAACCCCCTTTTAAATCCAAGTTTATTCAGTATCTTTGTTGACCAGTCCTTTTTTATAGGATTATAGAGCTGAGTAGTGGTGGTAATTGAATACTCATTTTTTATAATTCCAGTCAACCAGTAGTTTAGAAGATCGGGAATAGTCAGGAAATATCTTGCATTTTCAAAGATTTGAGGTTTTTTCTTTGCAAATGAATATAGTTGATAGATAGTATTAAGCTGCATAAATTGAATGCCGGTCTCGGTAAATATTTCCTTTTTGGGTATTATATTAAAAACTACCTCCATTATATTATCTGTTCTCTTGTCTCGGTAGTGATAGGGATTCCCCAGAATATCACCATCATTATCTAAAAGAGCATAATCAACTCCCCAGGTATCTATGCCAATACTTACTATCTGAGCGGAATATTTTTTAAAAGCTTTCTTTAAACCTTTTTTTATCTCATTGAATATTCCCAGAATATCCCAGAAAATACTGCCTTTAACCCTTACTAAACTATTAGGGAAACGATATATTATCTCCATTTTTGATACATCACCAACAATCACTCTCCCGGTTTCTGCACCAATATCAATAGCTATGAATTTTTGCATCACACTACTCCTTCTATCTCTGTTCTTCAAATAGACTTTGTCTGTATTTTTCATCTGTTCTTTCAGCTATATAGTTTACTATATCTTCAGAAAAAGTATTTATTCCTCCTACAAGTAATGCTCCAAAACGAATTTCCGCTGCCTTATCTGCCATTAAAGTAATATTCTCTACTTCAGTCGGGGTAGATCCTAAAGCAACAAATCCATGATTTTGAATATAAATAGATTTAGGTCTTTCTCCATGTTTATCTAAAAATATTTCAATTTCTTTTTTTGCTTTTTGAGCAAGTTTAACCCCCGGATCTGTATAAGGAATAAAGATCGATTCTTTTCCCAGTAGAACAATTTCATCAGGATAAATTCTCCCTTTAAGATTCTCCGGGAAACTCTTTGAACAGGTCAATCTATTCACTGCTGTGGGATGAGTATGGCCAACAAAATTTACTCCC
>JAUVOA010000260.1 GCA_030599445.1 Atribacterota bacterium
CCTCTGGCCATATATTCTATTTTTACATAAAGAAAGTTATTTGACTATCCTCATCTTTTTAGATTATTCTATAGTTATGAAATACTTTTTTTAATTATAGACCACTTTTTTTAATTCAGTAATTATTTTTCTGAATAGTAAGTAATTTTACTCCTCGGCCATGAATCTGTTTAAAGACTACTCCTTCCGAAACAAGTCGAAGCATTAACTCAGGGTCAGTTACTCTTGTTCCGGAAACTAAATCTACTCCGTAATCAAACCACACCGGTGAAAGAGGCGTAGTTGCTCCCAAGACCATAACTATACTTTCCTTTGGACACCAAGATAAAAGTTCTCCCATAGTACCGTTAATTAAAGCAGTACCAGTAATAGCAATGACATCGGCTTGAGGAATTACTCGCTTTGCTTCACTGGCCGGTATATCTCCACTTTGAGGTTTTCTCTCTACCACCCAAAGCTCTTTAGTTAACTCGCGCAATTTATTAACAAAAGGAAAATGACCTACTACTACTACTTTTTTATTTTTTCCTTTTTCATAAAGTACTTCTGCCGCATTAATATTCTGGCATTTATTTAAATTGACTTCTAAAGCAGAATTAATTGCAGCCATACCAACAGAAGCCCGCAGTAAACAATCAGAATTTGCATAATTACAAAGTTCTAATACCGGTTTTTGGGTTAAATGTCCCGCTTCTTTTACAGGAGGAGGCATTGTCGGTTCATGGGTAAAAGTAGTAGAAGCTAATCCACCATATTTACTCCAAACTCCAGTCCAAAAAGGTCCTATACGTACTTCTTTAACTAAAATATCTCGAGCACTCTCCCCAATAGTTGAAATAATATCTTCTATAATTTTCATATATTACTTATCCTCCTTCTATTCTCTCTAGTGTCCTAGTGTCCGCAGAAACAGTATTGTTCATATCCTTTAAGATAGGTAACCCCAGCAATAGTAACTCCGTAAAATATAATCGGTTTTTCAATTAATAATGAAGTTAGAGTATCGTTCACCACTGTAGTACCGGTAGCTAAAATCACATCTGCCCAGGATAATATTTCTTTGGTATGGGCAGCATCCTCTATTAGCACCCCACACCTTTTTCGACCTATATTATCTGGATCTAAATCTACTACTCTAATTTTAAAATGAGCAGCTAAGGCCTCCACCATTGCTGGTTGCATCCCGATAAAAGCGATACGGGGATTACCAAATCGCTCTTTGATATAATCTACCAGGTGAGCAGCACATTCCCCTGGTTCTTTATCTTTGCAGTGAACTGTCTTAGAAATATAATTTAGGTATCGTAAAACAGCATTTAAAGTAGCGATAAAAACTGCCCTCTTAAAATTATTACCCAGGGACATGGTTAAAATTTCCCGTAAACTGCCACTATAATTTCCCGGCATATCAGTAAAGGCCTGGCCCAAACTCCCTTTAAAATCTGCTTGAAGCATTACTTCTTTCCCTTTTAATAGAGGAAAATCATCCCGCTCTGGTTTTCCGATAACCTCTTGGGGGGTTAATGTCCGGGCACTTACCACTTCTACTTTTGAAGACATTAGATCCTTCTCTTTTATTAGATTAAAAAATCTCTCTTTTATATCATTATAAAAATCCATCTTCTTCTCTCTCCTTTTTATTTCACCGACAGAAGAAACATTGGGGATAACGACAAACTTCGCAATTTAAACAAAATCCTCCTTCTCCCATCTTTATAAAATCCTCTTTGCTTAAAATTTCCCCTATAAAAATTCGGGGCAGCACCACATCTAAAATGGTAGTCCTGTAATACATAGCACAACCGGGAACCCCTAACAAAACAGCGTTCCCCAGATAAGCCATCATAAACATATTTCCCGGTTGTACCGGGGCACCATAAGTTACTACTTTAGCCCCACTCTCTCTTATCGCCCCGGGAGTAAGGTCATCAGGGTCTACAGACATCCCTCCGGTCAGTATTATCAAATCAGCCCCTTGCTGCTTATAATGTAAAATTTCCTTTTTGATTTCCTCTATATTATCCGGACAAAAAGTTTGACCAAGACACTGTGCTTTAAAAAATTCTAATTTCTTTCTCATTACCGGCCCAAAATTATCTTGAATTCTCTTTTTATATATTTCATTACCGGTAGTTATAATGGCAGCCTTTAAGTCTTTGTATTTTTTTATTTCAAAAATCTTCTCTTCCCCCTGGCACAATTCTTCTATCTGAATTAAATTCTCTTCCTTGGTAGTCAGGGGGATAATCCGAACACCGGCTAATTTTTGATCTCTTTCTACTACAAAATTCTGAGGGCGAGAAGCTATGGAAATATCTTTAATAGAGTTTATCTGATATAAAAGTCTAGAATTAATCTTTAACAATCCTCTCTCTTTTGATTTTAAAGTAGACTTTCCTTCTTTTGGTTCATCGTAATCTACATTTTCTCCTGCTACTGCCCGGGCTATACGAAGGGCTGCCTCATCCTCGTGAATTTCTCCAGCTTTCGGTTCCCATATATATATCTGTTCTTTCCCTAATTCCAATAATTTTTCTACATCTTCTTTCTGAATAATATGGCCTTTCTTAAAGGCCCTTCCTTTAAATTCCCCGGGGGTAATCCGGGTAATATCGTGACATAATATCATCCCCACCGCTTTTTCAACTGGTACCTTTTTCATAATATTTGAAATAACACCCCCACTTCAATTCTCTCCCTCGAGGAGGGAAAAAAATTCATTACTGTTATACTTTTATTTGTATAACGCAAAGTAAATAAAAAGATTAATTTTTTTCTTTAAATATTTTCTTATAAAGTGAATTCAAACTTTGGTCAGCTTCCCCACGAAATAGTTTAAACTTTGTCATCAATTCCCTTGCTTCCTCGGTAATCTCTGACCCTCCTCCTCTTTCTCCTCCAACTTTTCTTTTTAAAAGATTAAATCCTAATCTTTTTTCTAAATCTTTTATTAGATTCCAGGCCTGGGAATAAGACATGTTTATTTCCTCCGCCGCCTGTCTTAACGAACCGGTCTTCTCTACTCGGTGAAGAATATCCAGGGGTCCATCACCAAAAACTTTTTCCCCATCCTTTTCTATCCAAAGCTTATATCTTAATTTCAATATCA
>JAUVOA010000315.1 GCA_030599445.1 Atribacterota bacterium
GCTGTAAGATGATAACCGATAACTGAAAACTGAAAAATTGTATTTGAAACAAACGACTAATTTGATTTGATTAAAAGACGAAATAATTTTATAATTAGTAATAAGAAAAATATTTTATCTTTATAAAAATTTTCCTTAATCGAATAAATATAAGATATTTTGATCATTGATTATTTTTTAAATAACAATTAGTAAAACAGTAGAAAGATTGCTAAAAACATTAATTATGTTTTAAATTTTTAATAATTGAAAAAGGGAGAATTAAATGACAGTCTCTTTCAGCCTTTTAGATATTATAGACATATTAATCATTGCTTTTATATCCTATCACATAATTCTCTTAATTAAAGATACCCCGGCAGTACAATTAATCAAAGGATTAGTTATTCTTTTTATTGTTTCTTTCATTGCTGATCAGCTTGGCCTTAGAACTATCAATTGGCTTCTAAAAGGAGCCATGGCCATGATGGTTGTAGCCCTGCCTATAATATTTCAACCAGAAATAAGAAGAGGATTGTTAAAGATGGGGAAAAGAGGATTTTTTATAAATACTTCTTTTTTGCACAAGGAAGTCGATAAAAAGGTTGAACAACTAATAAATGGATTAGTTATGGTAATGCCCATGCTTTCCAGTAAACACAAAGGAGCTTTAGTGGTTTTAGAAAGAGAGGTTGGTTTAAAGGATATTTTAGAAACCGGCATTATTTTAAATAGTGAATTTTCTCCTGAATTATTATATTCTATATTTATGCCCGACTCTCCTTTACACGACGGAGCTGTAATTATTAGAGGGAATAAGATTGTAGGGGCGAATTGTATTTTACCGCTAAGTGAAAGAATGGATATTAGTAAATCTTTGGGTACCCGACATAGAGCAGCTTTAGGGTTAAGTGAACAGACAGATGCTTTGATAATTATAGTGTCAGAAGAGACAGGAAATATATCCATTGCTTTAGATGGAAAGATTACCCGACCTATGGAACCCCAGGGATTAAAAAAGATGTTAACCCATCTATACCAACCTAAAATAATCTCTGAATTTGGTTTTTGGCCGACAGAGGACAACAAAAAATGAAAGAATTAAAAAATTGGTTTTTAAAAAATATCGATATCAAATTACTCTCTATATTTTTAGCGATTATTCTATGGTTGTATATAGCAGGTGGGGAGAATCCCATGGTAGAGAATTTTATCGACCTATCTCTTACTCAAACTAATCTCGGCGAAGACTTAGTGATAAAAGAGTTTCCCACAAATGTAAGTGTAGGAATTAAAGGGCCCAAAAATATAATAAATAACATGTCTTCTCATCAGATTAACGGAATAGTAAATTTTTCTGAAATTAGTAAGGAAGGCATATATAAATTAAAGGTAGAAGTTACACCTCCCAAGAAAACACAGATCACCAGAATTATTCCTTCAGAAATAAAAGTTGAAGTTGAAAAAGTTTTAACTAAAGAGGTTGAAGTTGAATATAGTTTAATAGGGGTTCCCGAAAAAGGATATTCTTTAACTGACGAACCCCAACTTAATCCTTCTAAGGTTAAGATAATTAGTGCTCAGAGTGTATTAGAAAATATAAAACAGATAATATGTGCTATTGATATTTCCGGAATAAAGGAAGATCTGAGCAAAAAAATAAATGTAAAAGCAGTTGATGTAAACGGAAATGAAGTTAAAGAAGTAAAGATTGAACCGGACATAGTGGAAGTATCAATTTCTTTGACTCGTGGATATCCCGAAAAGCAATTAACAGTAAAACCAAAAATAATCGGGAAACCAGCTCCGGGTTATTATATTTCTGAAATATTATCTAATCCCGATGAAATAAAGATTTTTGGTAATTATTCTAAAATAAGTAATATTGAATTTTTAGAAACTATTCCCATCGATGTAAGCGGAATTACAAAGACTCTATCAGTGAAAGTACCACCTGCCTTAGAAGAGGGATTAAATATAGTGGAGGGTGATGTTGAGCTGATAGAAGTAACCATACAAGTTAAGGAAGTCATTATCCAGAAAATCCTAAAAAATATTCCAGTTGTACCTCAGAATTTATCTCCCTTTGTATCTTGTGAAATAAAACCAGAGGTAGTTGACATAACTGTTGAAGGAAAAAATATTCTAGTTGACAAATTAAAAGCAGAAGACATAAAAGCCTTTATAAAATTTACGGATAATTTTAAGGTAGAGCAGAAAGTAAAAGTTCAAACAGATCTTCCCGAAGGAATTTCTTTAATCAAAGTTGAGCCAGTAGAAGTAACAGTGTTGATTAATAAATAAGTATATAGTATATGGTATATAGTATATGGTGAAGAGGAAAAACATAGAGTGGGTAGCGTATAGTAATAGTATATAGCGAAAAGCGCAAAAAGTAAAGTCATAGCTCAAAATTTAAAATTTAAATATATTGATTTTTATCTTTCTTATCTCGCCGCCTACCATATTGTAAAAACGAAAAGATAAAGAAGTAAAAGTGTTGATTAATAAATAAGTATATAGTTATTAAATTAACTAATTTACCTATTTACCAATTGCCCAATTAAAGATGTAAGTTGAAGGTTGCAAGTTACGAGTTTCAAGTTTGAAAAAAA
>JAUVOA010000036.1 GCA_030599445.1 Atribacterota bacterium
ATCAGATGGTAATCGAAAAAGTTGGCGATAAAGCGCAAGAAATGGGTTTTAGTATTCAAGGTTTAACCTTTTCTCCCTTAAAAAAAACTTCCGGTAATATAGAATATCTCATCTATTTAGTAAAAAATCCCGGAAAAGATAAGATGAATAATTTTCCTCAAATTGTTGAAGAAGTGGTAAAAAAAGCTCACCAGGAACTTTCTCCTAAAAAATGATATCTGGAGTGAAGTTTTTGAACATAAATGAAAATGGCGTTTCAATCTTTATTTTATTTGTTGGCGGAGGAATAGTCTGCCTGGTTCTCTATATCAAGATAAGTAATTGGTTGAGAGCTAAGAGGCTAAGGAAGAGATTTTCTAAAAGCAGACAGGCAGAAAAAGAAGCAGAGAAAATATTGAGGAAAAACGGTTATACGATTATAGATGCTCAAAAAAGCAAACCACTCCTTATAACTATCGGAGACAAGATTCATCGCTACTTAGTGCGGATAGATTATTTAGCAAGGAAGAAAAGGAAGGTTTACGTAGTAGAAGTCAAAAGTGGAGAGAAGATCCCCTATATTACCAACCGGGAGACCCGTAGACAGATGTTAGAATATTATCTTGCTTACCAACCGAGCGGTATTCTCTTATTAAATATGAAAAATAAGAGTATTTCTGAAGTGAAGTTTCAATTCGAAAGCACTATGCGTCAAAAAGCAATAAAGATAGTATATTTTTTGGCAGGAGCAATTTTTAGTTTGGTCTTATATTATTTACTTCAAGGAGGGTGGAGATGAAATTAGACAGCGTGGGTTTAGTAGTGAATTATAAAAAAGAGAACACTCGGGAAACAACCTGTAGAATAATTGATTGGCTAAATTTTAAAAAACTAAGAGTGTATATAGAAGGAAATATGGGCAAAGAAATAGGTAAGGAAGAATTAAACTGTCCTACTGAAAAATTTCTTAAAAATGTTGATTTGATAATCTCTTTGGGGGGAGACGGAACGCTCCTTAGAGCAGCCAGATTAGCTGCTGCTGAAGATATACCGGTTTTTGGGGTGAATTTAGGAGGACTGGGCTTTTTAACTCAAATTGGCATCGATGACCTGGAAAAGTCTTTAGAGAAACTGCATCAGGGGAGATATTTTCTTGATGAGAGAATGATGTTAAGTTGTACAGTGAAAAGAAGAGAAAAAGAGATTAAAAAATTTACAGCCTTAAATGATGTAGTTATAGGTAAGGGGGCTTTTGCCCGAATTATCTGCTTGGCTACCTATATCAACAATGATTATGTTATTACTTATTCAGCGGATGGATTGGTTGTCTCTACCTCTACGGGCTCTACTGCTTATTCTCTTTCTGCCGGCGGTCCTATTGTCAATCCTAATATAAATTCTATAATAATTACCCCTATCTGTCCCCATACTTTGTCTGCCCGACCTTTTATCATCGGTGAAAATGACCAAGTAAAAATAAAATTGGAATCAAGCGAAGAAAAAGTAATGGTAACTATAGATGGGCAGGAGGGCTTTGCTTTAGAGCCGAATGATGAAGTGATAATAAGAAAATCAGACCATAAAGCTCAATTAATTACCTTTAAAGAAAAGAGTTTTTATGCTATTTTGCGGGAAAAATTAAGATGGAGTGGACAGATAAATAAGTAATTAAATTCGCGTATAGCGTATAGCGTTTAGTATTTAGCGAGGAGGAGTTAATTGGTTATATGGTTAACTGGTACCTACCAACCATTAACTAACTAACTAACTATCATGACTAATAGACTAATGTATTGACTATGCTATGAGGTGGATACAGAAATAAATGTTATTTCAATTAAATATAAAGAATATGGCTTTAATAAAAGAATTAAATATTGAATTTGAGGAAGAATTAAACGTTTTAACCGGTGAAACCGGAGCCGGGAAATCTATTATCATAGAAGCAATAGATTTATTATTGGGAGGTTACGCCGCTTCTGATTTAATTCGAGACGGAGAAGGCAGTTTAATGGTTGAAGGACTGTTTCTGTTGATTTCCCAAGAAAAAGAGCTAATAAATAATTTAAATTCAGACATAGAAATTGTTGATAAAGAGGGAGTTTTACTTATTAGGCGGGAAGTTAATAAAAAAGGACGGAATAAATGCTGGATTAATCAGCGGTTGATAAATTTATCCACACTTCAAGAGATTGGAACATTTTTAGTTGATTTACACGGACAACATAATCATCAATCTCTTTTAGACCCTTCCAAACATATTGATCTGATGGATAATCTGGGTGGAGATAGAATTATTAGAAATAGAAAGGAATTATTTGATAATTATCGAAGATGGCGAGAAAAGAGCAAAAAGTTATTTCAATTACTAAAAGACAAAGAAGAAAATTTGAAAAAAATAGATTTCCTAAAATTCCAGTTAGAAGAAATAGATAAAACATCTTTAGTTAAAGGTGAGGATAAGGCTTTAGAAGAGGAAGAGATAGTTTTAAAAAATGCGGAAAAAATTATTGAAACCATGGAAAAAGCTAATTTTATTCTCTATGAAGGCGGATTAGAGCAATCCTCAGTAAGAGATTTCTTAAACGAGGTTTCCGCAGATTTAGGGGAAATTGCCTCCTTGGACCGACGGATAGAAAAGATAAGAGAAAATTTGAAGGAAGTAGGATATCAATTTGAGGATATTGTAAATGAAATTGTAAAATATAAAGATAAAATAAATTTAGATAGCCAAAGATTAAAAGAAGTTGAGGGAAGATTAAATCTGATTAATAGTTTAAAAAGTAAATATGGCTCTACTATCGAAGAAATATTGGAATATCGCCAAAAAATATTTCAGGAATTAGAAGCCGTTGGTTATAGTGAAGATAAAATAGAAAAATTAAAAGAAGAAGTTAAGTCTCTGGAAGACTTAATTTCCACTATTTCTCACAATCTAAGCATCAATCGGATAAAGATTGCCGAAGATTTACAAAGGGTGGTGGTAAGAGAATTAGAAGATTTAAACATGAAGAGATGTCAGTTTAAAGTATCTATTAATTCTTACGAAGATGATAACGGAATAGAAATAGATGGTAAAAAATATAAGATAGGTCCGAAAGGGATAGATGATATTGAGTTTATGATCTCTCCTAATGTAGGAGAAAGATTGCGTCCCTTAGCTCGAATTGTCTCGGGAGGAGAGGTTTCGAGAATTATGTTAGCTTTAAAATCAATACTTTCAGAAGTAGATCAAGTTCCGACGTTAATTTTTGATGAAATTGACAGTGGGGTAGGCGCACGCTTGGGTGAGGTAATTGCTCAAAAACTGAAGGCACTTTCTAAAAAAAGACAGGTAATTTGTGTAACTCACCTGCCTCAAATAGCCTGCAGAGCAGGTAAACATTTTTATATTGAAAAATATATTTTAAATAATCAGACTGGAATAAAACTAATAGATATGAGAGGGGAAGAGCGAATTAAAGAGATTGCCCGCATGTTAGACGGAAGTCAGATGAGTGAGATTACTATCCGGCATGCCCAAAAGATGCTAGATAGATAATACAGTAATAAGTAATGAGTGAAGATAATATACGGATAGCGAAATTAGCGTGGAGCATACAGCGTAGAGTTAGAGAAAGAAAAAAAATAATACGAAATACAAAGGAAAGAATAAATTTGTATTTTGTATCTCGTGAATCGTATCTCGTATAAAAACAGGTTATTTATTACACGTTACATATCACACAATTTGCTGGTGACTGGCAAATCGGTAAATTGGTGAATCGGAGAATTGGTAAATTGGCTAATTGGAAAATTAGGTATAAGGTTGTTAGCTTATGAAAGAGAAGATTGATACAAATAAAGATAAATGGTTGCAAGAAATTGCCACACAAAAAGAGATTCAGAGTACCTTAAAGGCAATAATTCAGTCTACTGATGATGCTATTTCAGTAGTAGATGAAAATGGCCTACAGACCATTATTAATCCTGCTTATACTCGGCTTACTGGTTTAATCGAAGAAGATGTTTTAGGGAAACCGCCTACCATTGATATTGCCGATGAGGGGGAAAGCATGCATTTAAAAGTACTAAGAACCAGGAAACCGGTACACGGAGTGAGAATGCGGGTTGGGCCTAATCGTAAAGAGGTAATTGTAAAGGTAGCGCCGGTTATAGTAGAGGAGGTTTTAAAGGGCAGTGTGGCGGTGATACATGATGTTTCGGAAATTGAATATTTAAATAAGGAGTTAAAGAGGGTTAAACAAAGGGTTAGACATTTAGAATCGAAATACACTTTTGAAGATATTGTAGGAAAAAGCAGGGGAATGATTATCGCTAAAGAACAGGCCAGGAAAGCTGCTCAAACTCCCGCGACCGTTTTACTTCAGGGGGAAAGTGGAACAGGGAAAGAACTCTTCGCTCACGCCATACATCATGTTAGCAAAAGAAAAAACCAGCAATTTATTCGGGTAAACTGTTCTGCCTTAGTGGATACTTTATTGGAGAGTGAACTATTTGGTTATGAGGGAGGTTCGTTTACGGGAGCTAAAAAGACCGGAAAGAAGGGACTATTCGAAGAAGCCGACAAAGGGACTATATTTTTAGATGAAATTGGTGTGATGAGCCTGAATTTACAGGCTAAGTTATTGAGGGTGCTTCAAGAAAAAGAGATTATAAGAGTAGGAGGAAGAAGTCCTATTAATGTGGATGTTAGGATAATCTCAGCTACTAATATTGATTTAAAAAATGCGGTAAAAGAAGGAAGGTTCAGAGATGACCTTTATTACCGATTATATGTTATCCCTATCTATATACCTCCTTTAAGAGAGCGGAAAGAAGATATGCCTCTCTTGGTTAATAATTTAATAAGAAAATTTAATCAAGATTTTGGAAGAAATATAAAAGGAATTTCACCGGAAGCATTAAATATATTATCGAATTATTCCTGGCCGGGGAATGTAAGGGAATTAGAAAATGTAATTGAAAGAGCAGTTATAAATATGAAATTAAGCGAAGAAATTATCTTGCCCAAACATATTCCTCCATTAACTGAATTAAATATACTGGAAGCAATCGAAGAAAAACGAATCATAAGTTCTGAATCTGATAATTTAATTGATTATAATTTAGATAAAAATAATTTAAAGAAGATAAAAGATGATATGGAAAGGATAGCCCTTTTAAATGCTTTGAAATCTACCAATGGGAATAGTGCAATGGCTGCAAATAAATTGGGAATCAGCCTGAGAAGTTTTTATTATAAAATCAAAAAGTATAATATTAAAAAGATATACGAATACAAGTGAAAGATAATTGACCAATTCTCCAATTCACCGATTAAATTAGTCGATAGTATATAGTATATAGTATAGCATATAGCGCGTAGCGTTTAGCGTATAGAAACACAACAGAGTATTGTAAGTAATTTTATAGTAATTTTGGAATTGTTGGTTATAATATTTATTTCATTCTTTCTTCTTTTTCCTTAACCAGCTAACTAAATAACCGTGAACGAGATATGAATTTAGTTTTACATTGTACGCTATATTGCAATTTATAAACAAAAATTGCACAGACCGCAATAGATTGCAATAAAATGCAGTAATATTTAAATATATATATTTTGGTTTATTTCAAAAAATAGCTTTAATTAACCAGTAGAAGCTATTTTTTATTTTATTACTCTTCTTTTGTAAATTGGCACAAAAATTGCTTAATAATACAATGGGAGATATATGTGAAAAAAAATTTGAGAATATTAGTAATAAACCCAGGCTCAACTTCTACCGCCATTGCCCTCTTTGAAGATGATAAATTATTGGATAAAGAGACAATAAGACATGGCTCGGAAGAAGGGGAAGTGTTAAAAGAGGAAGAGAGAGCTCTGGAATATAAGTACAATAATTTAATCTTAAAATAAAAAATAAAAAGGAGTGCGAAAAATGTCTATAAATACTGAGGAATTTTACTCTGTCTTAGCTTCAAAAATGGAAGCTTCAGCTATTCGCGAAATTTTGAAATTAGTTCAAAATCCGGAAGTAATATCTTTAGCGGGAGGAATGCCGGATCCCGTAACTTTTCCAGTAGAAGATATAAAGGAAATATCCCAGAATATTTTTACTAATAAAAGTGCTCAAGCCTTACAGTATAGCAGCACTGAAGGGTTACCTGAATTAAGAAAATGTATTTTAGATCATTTAGCAAAAGACGGCAATAATGGGGAGTTAGAAAATATAATTATTAGTTCCGGTTCCCAACAAGGATTAGATTTAGTAGGTAAAACATTTTTAAGTCCCGGAGATATTGCAATAGTAGAATTGCCCAGTTATTTGGCTGCTTTAAACGCTTTTCATAGTTATGGAGGAGAATTAGTAGGTATACCTATGGATGAAGATGGGATGCGGATTGATATTTTAGAGGAAAAACTTATACAACTTAAAAATAAAGGAAAAAAAGTTAAGTTTATTTATACCATTTCTAATTTTCAAAATCCTGCAGGAGTAACTATGTCTCTGGCTCGACGAAAGAAGATAATCGAAGTTGCTCATAAATTTAATGTATTTATTGTAGAAGATAATCCTTATGAAAAACTCAGATTCGAAGGAGAACTAATTCCCTCTATATATTCTTTAGAAAAAAATGGTTCTGTTATTAGTTTGGGTACTTTTTCCAAGATATTATGTCCCGGCTTGCGATTGGCTTGGATTTTAGGCAACAAAGAAATAATAAGGAAGATGGCTATACTGAAACAAGCAACCGATTTATGTACCAGTATCTTAAGTCAATTAATTGCTTATGAGTATTGTCAATCAGATAAATTAGAAGAAAACATCAAATCTAATATTCAAATTTATAAGAGAAAAAGAGATGTAATGCTAAATGCTTTAGAGAAATATTTTCCAAAAGAAGCTGTCTGGACTAAACCGCAAGGTGGATTTTTTATAGTTGCTACTTTACCTGAATATATAGATACCGGAGAAATGTTTAAAGGGGCAATTGAAGAGAATGTAGCTTATGTGCCTGGTGCTCCATTTTTTGCTGATGGAAAAGGTCAAAATACTATGCGGCTTTCTTTCTGTTTCCCAAGTGTGGAAGATATTGATGAGGGAATTAAAAAATTAGGAAATGTAATCAAGAAGAAAATAAAAAACTAAGAATCCAGAAACCTAATTAGTATCGCGTATCGAGTATCGAGTATCGCGCGAAGAAGGAAGAAGACAGAAAAAATTATTAGCAGATAAAAAGTAGGGGTTTGATTTATCAAACACATTTCGGGTCGAATAAATTCGATCCCTACACCAGATTTGTGGAAATAACATAAAACACCATAAACTGTAAACCGAAAACCGGTAACCGAAAACTTACATTAAGCATAGCGACTATTTACTAACAACTAATTTAATTTGCTAATTGGTCAATTGCTTAATCGGTCAATTATTTTTTTAATAAAGAGGTGATCAGGAAAAATGTTAAAAACCTTTGATGAAGTTTTAAATAAAGCCAAAGAGTACGGTCCTAAAAAAATGGCAGTTGCTTCTGCAGGAGCAGAAGATGTGTTAAAGGCAGTTGAAGCTGCCCGAAAAGAAGGATTAACCGATTCAATTTTAGTCGGCGATAAAAAAGAGATTATTCAGATAGCTGAAAAAATGGGGATCGACCCTGCTAATTATGAAATAATTGATAATCCGGATAAAACAGAAACTGCCCGGTGTGCTGTAGAATTAGTCCGAAATAAAAAGGCATCCATATTAATGAAAGGTATGATGGGAACAGCAAGGCTTTTAAAGGCTGTTTTAGATAAAGAGATTGGTTTACGAACCAACAGATTGCTCAGCCATGTTTATACCCTGCAGATTAAAGGTTATGGTCGTTTACTTACTATGACTGATGGAGCCATGAGCATCAGCCCGGATTTAAAACAAAAAGCCCAGATAATTCAGAATGCTATTTATTATGCTCATTCAATGGGAATCGAGAAGCCTAAAGTGGCAGCTGTTGCAGCATTAGAATTAGTGAATCCTGATATGCCGGCTACTATCGATGCAGCTTGTTTGGCTAAAATGAGCGAGAGGGGACAGATTGTAGGTGGGATAGTGGACGGGCCATTAGGTTTTGATAATGCCATTTCCAAGGAAGCAGCAAAGCATAAGAGAGTTGAAAGCCCGGTTTCAGGAGAAGTAGATATTGTATTAGTACCGAATATTGAATCAGGGAATATTTTTGCTAAGGGTTTAGTTTATTTAGCTAAAACAGTACCTGCGGGACTGCTCCTGGGTGCAAAAGCTCCCGTAGTGTTAGTTTCTCGCTCAGACACTGCACAGTCAAAATTATATTCTATCGCTCTGGGAGTATTAATGAGCGAGATGACCAAAACAAAATTTTAATAAGACTGGATGAGCTAAAAGAGGTGATATTTTTATGACCAAAGATTATAAAATATTAGTGATAAATCCCGGGTCTACTTCCACCAAAGTAGCATTATTCTCTAATGAGCAATTACTATTTGATAAGAAGATTGAGCATGGTAATGAGAAATTATCCGTTTTCCATAAGATTATCGACCAATATGAGTTTCGGTTAGCAATAATTTTGAATTTCTTAAAAGAAAAAAGGATTGAACATTCTACTCTTGATGCGGTAGTGGGTAGGGGAGGATTGTTAAAGCCAATCGCCAGTGGTACTTATCGGGTAAATGAAAAGATGTTAGAAGATCTCCATATAGGAGTAAGTGGTGAACACGCTTCTAATTTAGGGGGATTACTTGCTCATGGAATTGCTGAGAAGTTGTCTATACCTTCTTATATAGTTGACCCTGTAGTAATAGACGAAATGAAACCTATCGCCAGGATTTCAGGTATGCCAGAAATTCCTCGAATTAGCATACTTCATGCTTTAAATCAAAAAGCAGTTGCGCGAAAAGCAGCATTAGATTTAGGAAAAAAGTACGAGAAGTTAAATTTTATTGTCGCTCACTTAGGTGGAGGAATTTCAGTGGGAGTTCATTTTAAGGGAAATATTATAGATGTCAATAATGCTCTTAACGGAGAAGGACCTTTTACTCCCGAAAGGAGTGGCGGAGTACCTGTGGGTGCTCTGGTAGAACTTTGTTTTTCCGGAAAATTTACCAAGGATGAGATTATGAGAAAGGTAAAAGGTAAAGGTGGATTAGTAGCTTATTTAAACACTAATGATATTAGAGAAGTAATAAAGATGATTGGACAGGGAGACAAAAAAGCAAAATTGATATTAGAGGCCATGGCTTATCAAGTAGCTAAAGAAATCGGAGCAGGGGCTACAGTATTGAAAGGCCAGATAGATGCTATCATTTTAACCGGGGGGATAGCATATAATAATGAATTTGTTAATATGGTAAGAGATAGAGTGAGTTTTTTATCTTTAGTTATGGTCTATCCGGGAGAGGAAGAGATGTTGGCTCTATGTAGCGGTGCCTTAAGAGTTTTAAAAGGAGAAGAGGTGGAAAAGATATATTGAATATAATGAGTAAACGTATAAAGATATTTGTAGGAAGTTTTGGAAGTGGGAAGACAGAAATTGCCATTAATTATTCAATATATTGCAGGAAAAGCCACACCCAGGTTGCTATTGTGGATTTAGATATTGTTAATCCTTATTTTAGAACTCGAGAAGTGAAAGATGCTTTAAATCTTAAGGATATAAAAGTGATTTCCCCTGAAGGTGAGATGGCTTATGCTGATTTACCCCTAATTTCACCCGAAATAAAAGGTTTAATCCAGAATTCAGATTATCATTTAATTCTTGATGTAGGGGGAGATGATATAGGAACAGTCGTTTTAGGTAATTTCAGGTATTTCATCAAAGATTTAGATTATGAAATGCTACTGGTAGTAAATCCTTACCGACCTTTTACTCAAAATATCCCTCAAA
>JAUVOA010000193.1 GCA_030599445.1 Atribacterota bacterium
GATACTCGATACGAATTAAAGATAGAGGAAATATGTCCAAAGTTATAATCAGTGATGTACAAAATAATAAAATATCTGAAATAATAAAAAATGTTTTTGAGATATTTGGGGTAGAAGATAAAGTAAAAGATAAAAAAGTTTTAGTGAAGCCAAACATCTTAGGACCATTCCCTCCGGAAAGAGGGGTGACTGCCGACCCAAGAATAATATCTGCAATTGTTCAGGAATTAAAAAACTGTAGATCTAAAGAAATAGTAGTGGGAGATAATTCCGGGAGCATTCACTTCGACCCCTTAAAAATAGCAAAAATTACCGGAATATTTGATGCTTCTGACGGTTGTTACAGAAATATTGCCAGGGAGGTAGTAGGGGTAAAAGTAGAGTCAAAATTTATAGAAGAACTTTTTATTTCCAAGATAGTTAAAGAAGCAGATTATGTAATCAATGTTCCAAAATTCAAGACCCATATGTTAACTACCATTACCGGTGCCATAAAAAACATGTTCGGTATTATTCCGGGAGGGAAGAAGGCACAATTACATACATTAAATCGATCTATTGCTGAATTTGCTGAATTGTTAATTGATATTTATCAAATAAGAATACCTGATTTAAATATTATGGATGGTATAATTGGCATGGAAGGTGCTGGTCCTACTAATGGAAAAATTAGAATCATAAATAAAATAATAAGCAGTGATAATGGTATCTCTCTTGATTCTGTTATGGCTGCCATGATGGGACTTAAGCCTAATACAATTGAATTATTACAGATTGCTAAAGAAAGAAATTTAGGTGAGATAGATATCTCCAATATAATTATTGATGGAGAATTAAAAGCAATTTCGGGATTTAAAACACCAAAAAATGGCTTATTACGGAAAATAATAAAAGCAGTTGTCCCTCATATATTTGATTTAAATAAAGTTATACCAATTGTAGATCATAATAAATGTAAAATATGCAAAAAATGTGTTGAAGTTTGTCCTGTTTTAGCAATGAATTTAACCAATAAATTTCCTGAAGTGGATAGAAAGAAATGCATTTCTTGCTTTTGCTGTGATGAACATTGCCCTTATGGCGCAATAATATTATCTTCATGGCAGCAAAATATTTTTAACCTATTAAAAAGGAAATAAAAAAAATCACAAGAAAAAAGGTTCTGAAGGATAAAAAATGACAAAATATCTAGTAATAGTTGAATCGCCAACTAAAGAAAAAACCTTAAAAAAGATATTAGGTAAGGATTATACTATCAAATCAAGCAAGGGACATCTAATTGATTTACCTAAAACAAAATTGGGAATAGATATTGAAAATAATTTTCAGCCAGAATATGTGGTTATCCCCAAGCAAAGAAGAGTATTGAAGGAATTAAAAGAAAGCATTAAAGGTAAAGAAAAAGTATTTTTAGCTACTGATCCGGATAGAGAAGGTGAAGCAATTGCCTGGCATATTGCTCAAAAATTAAATGTTAAGGGTGTAAAAAACAGAGTTAGTTTTAATGAAATAACTGAAAAAGCTGTATCCCAGTCCTTTAAAAAACCAAGAGAAATTAACCTTAATATGATTGACTCTCAAAAAGCCAGAAGATTATTAGATAGATTGGTGGGTTATAAGATTAGTCCTTTATTATGGAAAAAAATTGGTAAAAAATTAAGTGCCGGAAGAGTACAATCTGTAACATTACGTTTAATATGTGAAAGAGAACAAGAAATAGCTAAATTTAAAATAGAAGAATATTGGACAATAAACGCTTTATTTAAAAAAATCGAAGATGAAAATACAGAGCCTTTTGAGGCTAAACTTTTCTCGATAAATTCAAAAAAAACAACTATTAATAATAAAGAAGAAGCAACAAATATTTGCGAAGAAGTAAAAAATCATAATATCTATGTCAAAAATATAACCAATAAAAAAGAATTTAAAAATCCGTATCCGGCTTTTGCTACGAGTACTTTACAGCAAGAAGCATATAATAAATTGAATTTTCCCATTAAAAAAGCCATGTTAATAGCTCAACAATTGTACGAAGGTATTAACTTGGGCAGCAAAGGAAATACCGGTTTAATTACCTATATGCGTACCGACTCAGTAAGGGTGTCTGATGAGGCAAAGAGTGAAGCGAAAAAATACATTGAAAAAAATTACGGTAAAGAGTTTGCCAAATCATCTCAAAATATAAAAAAAGGAAAAAATAAAGCAAAAAAAGTAAATATTCAAGATGCTCATGAATCCATCAGACCTACCTATGTATTCAATCATCCGGAATCGATTAGAAAATATCTAACCAATGACCAATATAAATTATACAATTTGATCTGGCAAAGATTTATAGCGAGTAGGATGAAAGCTGCCTATCTGGAAAAGATTACTATTGATATAGAATCAGGAAAATATATCTTTAGAGCTTCCGGTTCTAAAATATTATTTAAGGGATATATGATTCTATATGGTGAAAACAGTCAGTACTTAGATAAACTACCTGATCTTAAAGAGGAAGATAAGCTTAAGTTGTTAAAAATAGAGGCCAATCAGTCTTTTACCAAACCTCCTGCCAGATACACAGAAGCAAGCTTGGTAAAAAAATTAGAAAAAGAGGGGATAGGTAGACCCAGTACATATGTACCAACTATAAGCACCCTACAATACCGAACATATGTGGAAAAAATAAATAAAAAATTTATACCCACAGAATTGGGAATAACTGTAAATTCTTTTTTAGTTCAATATTTTTCCGATATTGTAAATATTGCTTTTACTGCAAAAATGGAAAAACAGCTCGATGAAATCGAATCCAACAAAAAAAAATGGGAAAATACATTGAAAACATTTTATAAAGCATTTTCCAGTGATTTAGAAAAAGGGAATAAAGCACAAAAAATTAAAATGCCAGATATAGAAAGCGATGAAATATGTGATAAATGTGGCCGTAAGATGTTAATAAAAAATGGACGTTTTGGTAAATTTTTAGCTTGTTCAGGGTTCCCCATTTGTAAAAACACCAAGCCTTTTTTAGATAAAATTGGTGTTTCTTGTCCCGAGGAGGATTGTTCGGGAGAGATTATTAGAAAAAAGACCAAAAAGAGTAGGACCTTCTATGGATGTAGCAATTATCCGAAATGTTCTTTTGTAGTCTGGAATAAGCCGATTAATAAAAAGTGTCCCCAATGTAACCATATTTTGGTACTAAGCAAAAATAAAAAAAGCGGATTTTATTATAAATGCAGCAACTCAGCTTGTGATTATAAAGATTTTAGTAAAGAGCATAAAAAATAATCGACAGATAGCAGTAAACAGGTAAATATAGTATCGAGCAAAAACAGTATCGAGTATATAGTAAAGAATAGCGTAGAGCGTACAGCGTGGAGCGTATAGTTAGGAAAGAGAAAAGAAAAAGATAGAAAAAAGCAGCATCCTTCTTTCTATCTAGCTACTCCACCCGGCACTCAAGTGATCAAAAGCTTAAAATAATGTTGAGTGGCATTCAATATATACTTGAGTGCCGGGTTTACGCTAACAATAGCAATTATTATAAGATAAAGAAAATTAACTCCTCAAAAAATAAAAGAGGGGAGTGTTTAAATTTGAAAGAACACATAAATTCGTATATTTCTTTTCTAAAGAATGAAAAAAATTATTCCCATAATACTATTATTTCCTATAAAAATGATTTATTACAATTGTTAAATTATTTAGAGGATAATAAAATAATAAAGGGAAATAATATACAATATATTGACCGTATTATCATGCGAAAATATATTGTATATTTAAAGAAGTGTGATTATTCGATAAGAAGCATTTGCAGAAAAATATCTACAATACGTTCTTTCTTTAAATTTATATCAAGAGAAGGTATAGTAA
>JAUVOA010000314.1 GCA_030599445.1 Atribacterota bacterium
GATGTACCCAGTCCCGTAAATCCTCCTTCCGGATGTCGGTTTCATACCAGATGCCCTTATGTAAAAACTGTATGTAAGGAAGAAGTACCGGAACTGAAGTGTTTCGAAAATAATCACCATATAGCCTGCCATCTGTTTTCTTAGATAATTAGATAAAATTGAAACTTATATTATTATTGATTATTCCCATTAATTTTTTTTGACAAAAATAATTGACGAGTATTATATTCTCTCTCTCATTCCTTCAGGATAATAAACCTAAACCTATTTCTTAACCTACTCTTTCTTAACGCGATACTCAATGCGAATTTATTCTGGTTCTTGGTTTTTATTCTTTTTACGAGATACGATTCACGAGATACGAGATATGAATTACTCCGATTAGTGTAAACTTTAGTGAGGTAGTTAGATAAAGAAAAGAATATTTATTGTTTTTATTTTCCCATCTTCTTTTTCCTGCGGTACTTCTCTTTGTTTTTACTCGATACTTGATACTATATACTCGATACTTTCTTTTTTGGTTTTGTATTTTTAGTAAAAAAATGGTATAATTTTAAAAAGTAAAAAGATTGGAAGTGAGTAGCGGGTTTAAAAAATCCAAAAAAATGTTTAAAATCGGTGATAAAGTATCTCATCCTTCCTTTGGGGTTGGAGACGTTGAAAATATAGAAGAAAAGAAAGTATTGGGGCAAAAAGAAAAATACTATATTTTAAAATTAATGGTAAACGAAATGACTTTGATGGTTCCGGTTAATAAAGCTGAAGAAATTGGTTTAAGATATATTATTGACCCTGAAACTGTACCAGATGTTTTAAACGTGTTAGGCCATAGGATGGATGATGAAATGGATGGAAATTATAAGCAGAGGATAAGATCTCAAACAGAGATGGTCGATAGTGGTGATATCTTAAAAGTTGCTCAGGTAGTAAAAAATTATACTCATCGAGATACTGTAGAAAAACTATCTTCTACAGAACGTGGTTTATACGAGAGAGCTCGCAAGATTTTAGTAGGTGAAATTAGTGTTGCTTGTAATATTGAAAAAAATAAAGCAAAATTTATAATTAAAGAAGCAGTTAGAAAAGGTGGGAGAAAAGGGCAAACAAAAAGTCATTGAAAAAAATAGATTGCTAAAAATTTAGAATGAATGAAAGATTAAATAGAGCTCATGGTTTTCCATGGGCTCTATTTATAAAAAATATAACAAAAAGGAGAGATATTTATCATGACCAAGATTATTGATGGAAGAAAAATAGCTAAAGAGATTATTGAATCTTTAAAGACAAAGGTAGAAGATTTTATTAATAAATATAAAATAACTCCTAAATTAGCAGTAGTCATTGTAGGAGGAGATCCGGCATCCTTATTTTACGTTAAGATGATTTCTAAATCCTGCGAAAGAACTTCTATTGATTTTGAAAAACATAGTTTGCCTTCCGAAACGACCGAAGAAGAACTCTTGAAACTCATAGATAATTTGAATAAGAATAAAAAAGTAAGTGGGATTATAGTGCAAGTTCCCCTTCCTGAGCATATAAACCAGGAGCGCATCCAGGAAGCAGTAAATCCTTCCAAAGATGTAGATTGCTTTAACCCCATTAATATGGGAAGACTGGCTTTAGGTAAACCGGAGTTTTTGCCTTGCACCCCTTATGCAGTATATGAATTAATGAAGAGAGAAAATATTGCAGTAGAAGGGAAACACACCGTTATTGTGGGAAGGAGTAATATTGTAGGAAGACCAATGGCCCTCATACTTCTCCAGAAAAAGCAGCATTCCAATGCTACTCTTACTATCTGTCATTCTCGAACCAATAATTTAAGTTACTTTACTCATCAGGCAGATATTCTGATTGCTGCAGTAGGAAAACCAGAGATAATTAAGCGGGATATGGTAAAAGAGGGAGCAGTAATTATTGATGTAGGGACTAATGAGGTAGAAGGAAAATTAGTTGGGGATGTAGCTTATGAGGAAGTTTTAGATAAAGCATCTATTATTACCCCGGTCCCGGGGGGAATAGGGCCGATAACTAATGTTATGCTGATGCAAAATACTTTAAAGGCGGCAGAAGAACTAGTCATTAGTGAATAGTGAATAGTCGTTAGTATTGCGTATTGCGTATGGTGGCACTCAATAATACTTGAGTGCCACCCGTAAAGAAAATCAGAAATCAGGAGGAGTAGGGGCACGATGTATCGTGCCCAAAGTAGGAACGGTGTTCCCCGTTTTCACGAGGACAGGCTCGCCTATCTATTGAAAGTGAGGAGAAAAAGATGAAAATTAGAACCTACAAGGCACAAACAAAATGGATAGAAGGTACTAAAGTAGAAACCAAAATAAGAGAATTTAAAGTTAGTATAGATGAGCCTTAAGAATTAAAAGGAACAAATACCGCTCCCAATCCGGTGGAATTGTTCTTAGCTTCATTAGGAGGATGTGTAATATTAACTTATCGTGGTTATGCAAAGAAGTTTGAAGGAAACATAAGGGATTTAGTAGTTACTTTGGAAGGAGACATGATTCCCGGAGGTTGGGTGGATGAACAGGGAAGAAAAAGGAGAGGATTTAAACAAATCAGATATGAAGTTCAAATAAAAACAGAAGCTCCAGAAGAAAAGGTTCGTAAACTTCATAATTTAATAGAAGAAAAA
>JAUVOA010000246.1 GCA_030599445.1 Atribacterota bacterium
AAAATTATAGCTTGGTATGATAATGAATGGGCATATTCTTGCAGAATTATAGACCTTATAAAATATATTTGGAAATGAATATAGTATCTCGTATCTCGTGAATCGTATCTCGCAAAGGAATAGATGATTAAAAAGATTATAAAAATTAGAGACCTATATACCCTAAGACTATTTCTCTAAGGAGATACAAGATACGAGATACGAACAACGAATCAATTGGGGGTAAAAGTAATGCGTATTCCAGTAATTGCTGGAAACTGGAAGATGAATAAAAATATCGTAGAATCAGTATCTTTAGTTAAAGAACTAAAAGATTTTGTTCGTGGAACCAAAGGAGTAGATATTGTAGTTTGTCCACCTTTTATTTCTCTTTGGGTGGCAAAAGAGATAGTTAATGGCACAAATATCCATCTGGGAGCTCAGAACATGTATTGGGAAACCAAAGGGGCATTTACCGGAGAAATATCTCCCCTGATGCTGAAAGATGTGGGATGTGAATATGTTATACTGGGTCATTCCGAGAGAAGACAATATTTTAAGGAGACTTCTAAAGAGGTTGCCAAGAAGACCGAAGCCGCACTTTCAGTTAATCTTATACCCATCGTGTGCGTAGGCGAAAATTTAAAGGAAAGGGAAGGTGGTAAAACTAAGACTATAATAGAACAAGAGATTAAGGCTTTATTTTCAAAAATCGATTCTACCTTAGCAAGAAGAATAATTGTAGCCTATGAACCTGTATGGGCTATCGGTACAGGTAGGTCTAGTAGCTCACAGGATGCCAATATAATAATTAAATTTATTAGGGAACTATTTTCCTCAGAATATGGAAGTAAAATAGCTGAGCGAATAAGAATCTTGTATGGTGGGAGTGTGAACCCTAAGAATATTTCTGAGTTTATGAATGAATCTGATATTGATGGAGCTTTAGTTGGGGGAGCAAGTTTACATGCTTTAAGTTTCTCTCAAATAGTAAGAGCAACTAAGATATTATAAAATTAACAGAAACTTTAGCGGAGTAGTTAGATAAAAAGAAGAATGCTACTTTTTTGTATCTTTTCTTCTTTTTCTTAACTCGATACTCAATACTATATACTCGATACTTTCTTCAGATATCTTGAACTTAACATATAATTGTGTTAGAATAAAAAACCGAAATTGTTGAGAGAATAAATAAATATAATAATAAATTTAAAGATTTCAGAGAGATTTTTCTTTAACTATTTTAATCTAATTTTTATGAGAGGAGTTATAAAGTGCCTATAGCATTAATGATAATTCAGATTACAATAAGTATAGCTTTGATTTTAACAGTGATACTTCAGCATAGAAAGTCAAGTAAAGCTTCAGGTATATTTGGTGGAGGGACAACTGCTGATTATGGCGGGAAGAAAGGCAAAGAAGCATTTTTAATGAAACTTACTACCATTGTAGCGGTACTTTTTATGCTGTCTTCACTTTTGCTTAGTCTAATTAAATAGAAGGAAAATTTTTAGAAGAATGGATAAACCTATTAGTTCGGTTAAAGAGACAGAAAAGTATTCTATTAACCCAAATAGAAAATTTTTCTCAGCTACTCATGAAGAAATAGAGAAAGGGCTAACTACCGATATATATTTCGTAAGAGCTCAAGAGATATTGAGATATCTTCGTTTGGATAGTACTATAGTAACCGCAGAAATTTTTCCGCGTAAGGAAGGTGTATTTGCTGGGACTCAGGAAGTATATAATCTCTTAAAAGACAAGAAGATAAAATTATGGTCTTTAGAAGAAGGAGAAAGCTTTCAGCATAAAGATACAGTAATGAGAATTGAAGGGCCTTACTGTGAATTTGGTGTTTTTGAAACAGTGATTCTTGGTATTTTAGCTAGTAGTTCTGCTTGGGCTACTGCTGCACGTAAATGTAAAGATGCTGTCGGAGCAAAGAAAGTTGTCTGCTTTGGTTCTCGACATATACATCCGTCTGTGGCTCCAGTTATGGAAAGATCCGCGCTGATAGGTGGCGTAGATGGAGCAAGTTGTATATTAGGAGCAAAACTATCTGGGGAAAAACCTCAAGGGACCATACCTCACACCGTAATGATTATTTCGGCAGATACTATAAAAGCTGCTCAAGCTTATAATATTTGTATGCCAAAAGATGTTCCTCGAATTATTCTTATCGATACCTTTAAAGATGAAGCAGAAGAATCCATAAGGGTAGCTCGTGCTTTAAGAAAAGACTTATTAGGGGTAAGATTAGATACTCCAAGCGAGAGAGGCGGGGTAACCCCTGATTTAGTAAAAGAGGTAAGAGCAAGGCTTGATCAAGCTGGCTTTACTTATGTAAAGATCTTTGTTTCGGGAGGACTTACCCCAGAAAGAATAAGTATATTAAGTAAAGAACCTGTTGACGCTTTTGGGGTAGGTAGTTATATAAGTGATGCTAGCCCCATTGATATGACCTTAGATATAAAAGAAGTTAAAGGGAAGCCAATTGCTAAAAGAGGAAGAATCCCGGGCAAGATAGAAAATTTAAAATTAAAGCGAATTATGTAAAAATAAGTGTGTACTGGAGGATAAAAGGTAAATGGAGGATTTACTGTTACAGGTTAAAGATTTAAAGACCTATTTTTATACTGATGATGGCGTGGTTAAAGCAGTTGACGGTGTTGATTTTACGATAAGAAAAGGGGAAACATTGGGTATGGTAGGTGAGTCAGGCTGTGGTAAAAGTGTTTCTGCCCTTTCCATATTAAGATTGATTCAGGAACCACCGGGGAAGATTGTTAGTGGTGAAATTTGGTTCAAAGGTGAAGAATTATTAAAGAAGAGCCCCGAAGAAATGAGAAAGATTAGAGGGAACGATATTTCCATGATCTTCCAAGAGCCGATGACCTCCTTAAACCCTGTATATACTATTGGTGAACAGATTTCGGAAGCTATAGTGCTACATCAAAAATTAGATAAAGAAAAGGCCTTAAAGAAAACCGTAGAGATGTTAAGTTTAGTAAGCATGCCTTCTCCCGAAACCAGAGTTCATGAATATCCTCATGAATTAAGCGGAGGGCAAAGACAGAGAGCAATGATTGCCATGGCTTTATCTTGTAATCCAGATTTATTAATTGCGGACGAACCAACAACCGCCTTAGATGTTACCATCCAGGCTCAAATTTTAGAACTGATAAAGAAATTAAAAGATGAAATTGGTATGTCAGTTTTGATGATTACTCATGATTTGGGAGTAATTGCTGAAGTATCGGATGATGTAGTGGTTGTATATGCTGGTAAAGCGGTAGAATATGCAGATGTGAAAACCATCTTTAAAAATCCGCGGCATCCCTATAATATGGCTCTCCAAAATTCCATTCCTC
>JAUVOA010000192.1 GCA_030599445.1 Atribacterota bacterium
TATTTTCTCACCCATGCTTACCCTTAAAAGATTAGGGATGGCAAATTCTTTCTCTCCTGCACCATATCCTATCCTTTCTATTTTCATCAAGGGTCTCTTTCCAAAACTTTTTGCTAAGGTGCTGATAATTGCTGCCCCCGTCGGAGTAATCATTTCACTTTCGATCCCTCCGCTATAAGTTGGGATATTCTTTAATAACTCCAAGGTAGCCGGGGCAGGAACCGGGAAAATTCCATGTGCACATTTAACAAAACCCTTTCCCACAGGCAAGGCGGTAGAATGTATTTCTTCTATTCCTAAAGTTTTTATTCCTATAACTGCAGAAGTAATATCGATAATACTATCCAATCCTCCAATTTCATGAAAATGGATTTTATCCATATCTTTTTGGTGAATTTTAGATTCAGCTTGAGCTATATTGAAAAATATCTTTTTGGTTTCCTTTTTAACCTCTTCATCCAATTTGCTCTCCTCAAGGATGGTTAAAATATCTTTAAACCTTCTCTCCACTCCTTCTTCTTTTATCTTTACGTTGAACTTAGTAGCAGAAATTCCTTTTTTTACTACTTTGTTTACCTCTAATCGATAACCAGTGAGACCTAATTTTTTTAATTCCTTTTCTAATGTTTCTATTTTTAATCCTGCATCAAGCAGAGAACCGACTGTCATATCCCCGCTGATACCGGAAAAACAATCAAAATAAGCAATTTTCATTTCTTCACCTCATTTAACTGATTAACTAAACTGGCCATATAACCGGCTCCAAATCCGTTATCAATATTTACCACTGCCAGTCCGGGAGCGCAACTATTAAGCATGGTTAATAGAGCAGACAATCCCTTAAAACTCGCCCCGTAACCTATGCTGGTGGGGACGGCAATTATAGGTTTGTCTACCAATCCTCCTACCACGCTGGGGAGAGCTCCTTCCATTCCCGCTACCACGATTAAAACATTAGCGGACAACAATTTTTTCGAATTGGTTAAAAGTCGATGGAGGCCTGCTACCCCGACATCATAAAGGCGTTCTACTCTATTACCCATCAACTCAACAATAACTGCAGCTTCTTCAGCTACAGGAATATCGGCAGTACCGCCACTGACCACTAAAATAAATTTAGAACTAACTTTCTTCTTTTCTTCAACTGCTACAATCCTGGCTTCTTTAAAGTAAGTTACTTCAGGAATAATCTTTTTAATCTCCTGATATACTTCGGGGGTAGCCCGGGTAGCAACAATTTTACCTCTGGTTTCCTTTATCCGTTTTGCAATTTTAGTTATCTGCTCTATGGTTTTACCCTGACAAAAAATAACTTCCGGAAAACCTTTTCTTAATTGCCTCTGGCTATCTATTTTGGCAAAACCCAGGTCATCATAAGGGAAATGTTTTAACTTATCTAATACTTCTTTTATTTCTATTTGACCGGATTTAAATTGCTGTAATATACCTTTAATCTCTTCTTTTCTCATTATTCAATCCTCAACTTTCTACCCTAATTCTTCATTCATACTCCCGGTTCGGTATCCTTGCAAATCAAGGGTAATATAGATAAATCCCAATTTTTTTAATTTAACAATTATCTTTTTCTTTAAATCTTTTTCCATTAATAAAAGTAGATCTTTTTCCCCTACTTCAATCTTTGCCAACTTATTATAATACCTTACCCTTACCTGTTCAAATCCCAAATTATGAATAAAACTCTCTGCCTGTTCTATTCTTTTTAACTTTTCTTGAGTGATTTCATCTCCATAGGGAATCCTGGTAGCCAGACATGAATTAGAAGGCTTGTTCCAGGTGGGTAAACCCATTTCTTTAGAAAGAAAACGGATGTCATCTTTTCCAAGAAGTGCTTCTTTCAGGGGGCTCCTTATTTTTAATTCTCTAATTGCCTTCATTCCCGGACGATAATCCCTAATGTCATCACAATTAGAACCATCTGCCACAAAATTCAAATTAAGTTCTTTAGCTATTTCGCTTATTCGGCTGAATATTTCTTTTTTGCAAATATAACATCGCTCTTTAGGATTATTGACAAATTCTTTATTTGACAAGATGCTAATATCAATAAATAGATGCTTCACTTTAAATTTTTGCGCCATTTTCTTAGCAATAGTTATCTCGCTAAGATGATGAATTTCTGACTTTATAGTTACCGCAGTAACTTTGTCCCCTAATTCTTCCCGGGCTACTTTTAATAAAAAAGTGCTGTCCACTCCTCCCGAATAAGCAATCAAAACACTTTCCATTTCAGATAATATTTTTCGTAAATTTTTCAATTTTTCTCTTCTAATATTCAATTCCTCTTCTTGCCTCTATCCCTTTTTGATAAGGGTGCTTAACCTCTTTCATTTCAGTTACCAAATCAGCTATTTCTATTATCTCTTCGGGTGTTTTTCTTCCGGTAATAACTACTTCTACATTATCGGATTTTCCTTTTAACTTTTCGATAACTTCGTTTAAATCTAACAGTTCATAATAGAGAGCCATATTAAGTTCATCAAATATTACTATATCATAATTGCCGCTTTGCATCCCTTCTACCCCAAAAGAAAAGGCCTTTTCTGCTTCCTCATAATCTACCTTTTTTGCTTTTCCTTTATAGATAAATTCTTTGGTACCAAAGGTCTCTAAAGTAATATTGGGAATTAATTTAACCGAATGAAGTTCTCCATAATCCCATTTTTTCATAAACTGAACTATCAATACTTTCATATTTCTACCTGCTGCCCTAAGAGCTAAACCTAAGGCAGCGGTAGTCTTACCCTTTCCATCACCGGTATATACTTGAATTAAACCTTTTATCATCTAATCAACTGACCTCCTATCCTTATAAGTCCAATACATTTAAAATTATTATACCAAAATAATTTACAAAAAACACACTATCTTAATATAGTATCGAGTATATAGTATTGAGTATCGAGTTAAGAAAGCTAAAAAAGATAGAAAAAATAACATTCTTCTTCCTATCTAACTACCCCACTAAAGTTTACACAAATTTTTTATAGGGACGATAACTGCAAAATGTATTGTAATTTTTCGGTTAATGTATTATAATTTTGTTGATTGAAAATTAAATATTTGCAGATAAGCAGATTATGGGAAGAGTGGTGAAAATCCACCGCAGTCCCGCTACTGTAATGGGAGACGAAAGCTGTAATATACCACTGTTAAGCACTTGTCAAAAAGTGATAAATGGGAAGGTGCAGCAAGTAGATTGACCCCTGAGCCAGGAACCTATCTGCTTAGACAAACAAATCACTTCTTCGTGGAAAAGGGGGTGTTATTTTTGTTTATAAAATAAATAAATTAAAGAACATAAAATGATGTTAATTATTTAATCTAACTATCTAATCAACTAATTAAGGAATTAAAGGAGGCTATTTATGAATATTTTTAAAAAGTATATTTTAATATTTACTTTTTTATTATTTACATTAAATCTTTTTTTATTAACGGTGTCATCAATTACAGTTAATTATCCTTTAACTGTAATTGATGACACCGAAACAGCAGTTATCATCCCCCAAGAACCTCAGCGTATTATTTCAACTGCCCCCAGTAATACCGAAATATTATTTGACTTAGGACTTCAGGAAAAAATTGTAGGAATAACAAACTATTGCAATTTCCCGGAAGAAACCAAAAATATTGAAAAAATCGGAGAAATATCTCCCTTGAATTTTGAAAAAATTATTTATTTAAATCCGGACCTTATTTTAGCTTATGCCGGATTCCAATTAAAAGAAATCCCACGCTTGCGAGAACTAGGACTAAATGCTATAGTTCTTGAACCTTTGACCCTTGAAGATTCTTTTAAGAGTGTAGAAATGATAGCAAATGTTTGCGGAATATCTGATAAAGGTTCTTTGTTGGTAGACAATCTAATACAAA
>JAUVOA010000286.1 GCA_030599445.1 Atribacterota bacterium
AGAGGCTAACTTACGGTAAAGATATTCAGTAACAATTATATTTAAAACAGAATCACCTAAAAATTCTAATCTTTGATTGTTGGTTTTCTTGCCTTTTAAACTTTTTTTTTGGAAAGAAGGATGAGTTAAAGCTTCTTTGAGAAGAATTTTATTTTTAAATTTATAATCTAATTTTTTTTCTAAATTATTTGGCATTAAATCCTTTTCTTTTTTCAATATTATTATATTACCTTATAAATTAGTTATTAGTGAATAGTCGTTAGCATATATAGTCATTGCGAGCTCTGTTTTACCAGAGCGCGGCAATCTATTTATTAAGCATAAAACTTAAAGTGAAAAGCGAAAAACCATATACCAATTTATCAATTGACCAATTTACCAATTAAATTAATTGATAGTAATTAGTTAACCAGTTTACCAGCAAATTGCGTGATGAGTAACATGTAATAAATAACCTGTTTTTATAATTTCTGAAATTTAATCTTATTACTCATTACATATTACTTATTACTTGTATTTTATGCTCGATACGAATTTATTCTAACTTCTAACTTCTGAATTCTTCTTCTCTCTTATTATCTTTACTAAATACTATATACTCGATACTCGATACTAATCATGATATTTTCCTAAAACAATTACTCCATTTTGTCCACCAAAGCCAAATGAATTTGAAATAGCGTAATCAACTATCTTCTTTTCACTTTCATTTGGTACATAATCTAAGTCACACTCCGGATCCGGTGAGTTGTAGTTTATAGTAGGAGGGATAATATCGTTTTTTATGGTGAGAGCAGTAGAGATTGCTTCCACTCCACCGCTTGCCCCCAATAGATGACCGGTCATCGATTTATTAGAACTAATCTTTAAATCATAGGCATGCTCGCCAAACACTCTTTTCACAGCTAAGGTTTCTAGTTTATCATTTAAGGGAGTAGAAGTTCCATGAGCGTTAATATAATCTATTCGGGAAGGTTTAATTTTTGCATCTTCTAAGGCAATTTCCATTGCCTTAGAGGCCGCTTTTCCTTCAGGTGCGGGAGCAGTAATATGGTAGGCATCAGCAGTCATACCAAAACCAAATATCTCAGCATAAATATTAGCATTTCTCTCTTTTGCGTGTTGTAAAGTTTCCAGAATTAATATTCCGGCACCTTCTCCCATAATAAATCCGTCTCTCTCCTTATCAAAAGGTTTAGAAGCATTTCTGGGATGGTCATTTTGAGTAGATAAGGCTCTCATTTTGCAAAATCCAGCTAAGGCCATAGGGGAAATTGCAGCCTCTGTACCTCCACTAATAATTATCTGAGCATCTCCTCGTTGTAAAAGTTTTAAGGCTATTCCAAGAGCATGAGTAGATGATGCACAAGCAGTGGTAATAACTCCATTAGGTCCTTTTGCCCCGATTTTAATAGCTATTTCACCTGCGGATATATTGGAGATCATCATGGGTATAAAAAATGGGCTTACTCTTCTCGGCCCCTTTTCTAATAATATTTTATGTTGTTTTTCAAATGTTTCTATACCGCCTATACCTGAACCAATTATAACTCCCGTTGAATAAGAATCCTTTTCAGTAATTTTCAATTTCGAATCCTCAAGTGCCAACATAGCAGCAACAATTAAAAATTGAGTGCTTTTATCCATTCTGTTTGCTTCTTTGGTAGATATATAATTTGAATAATCAAAATTTTTGAGTTCCGCTGCGATTTTAGTAGGATATTCTTTCACATCGAAATAACTTATCATATCAATACCAGATTTTCCCTGGATTAAGGATTGCCAAAATTTACTTTTTCCGGTTCCTATGGGAGTAACCGGACCTAAACCGGTGATTACCACTCTATTATTCATTATTCTATTCCTCGCCTTCACTAAATAATTATTTTTAGTGAATTTAAAATTCAATTAAGGGTCGGATAACTCTCCGACCCTTAATTGAATAGACATTAATCTTAATTTCTTAACATTCTTTTTAATACATATCTTTTAAAAGAATAAATACAAAAAATACTTATGCATATTTTATATTTATATTCTTATTTGTTTAAGTATTTAACCGCATCTCCAACAGTCTTCATCTTTTCCGCATCTTCGTCTGGAATTTCTATATCAAATTCTTCCTCAAAAGCCATTATAAGTTCAACTATATCTAAAGAATCTGCACCCAGATCATCAACAAAAGAAGAATTTTCCGTAATTTTGCTTTCATCGACTCCTAATTGATCTACGATTATCTTTTTTATTCTATCCATGGATTCCATTCTATTCTTTCACCTCCTTTCACATTACCATACCGCCATCGACATTTATAACTTGCCCTGTAATATAATTTGCTGCATCAGAAATTAAAAAATACACCACTTTAGCGATATCTTCCACAGTACCCAATCTTTTCAAAGGGATATGTTGTTGGAGATCTTGTCTAACTTTCTCCGGTAATTTTTTAGTCATATCTGTATCGATAAATCCGGGCGCAATAGCATTTACATTTATATTTCTCAAAGCAAGTTCTTTTGCCATTGATTTAGTTAATCCTATTATCCCCGCTTTTGATGCGGCGTAATTAACCTGCCCGATATTTCCCACTAATCCGATAACTGAGGATATATTTATAATTTTATCAGTACTCTTTTGCCTCATCATATATTTTGCCACAGCTTTGGAACAATTAAAAGTACCTTTTAGATTTATTTTTATCACTGCATCCCAATCTTCTTCTTTCATCCTGATTAAAAGAGAATCGCGGGTTATTCCAGCATTATTTACCAATATATCTATTTTCTCAAATTTATTTATAATCTCTTTCACCATTCTATCAACTTCCTCAAATACAGTTATATCAGCTTTTACCCCAATCGCCATATTACCACTTTTTTTGACTTCTTCCAAAGTTTTATCAATTTCACTTTTTGGTAAAATATC
>JAUVOA010000166.1 GCA_030599445.1 Atribacterota bacterium
ATTGATAAGCGGCAAGTATTTTTTCCTTTAAACCTCCTACCGGCAAAATCCTTCCTCTCAAGGTAATTTCACCAGTCATAGCTACATCTTTTCTAATCGGGATCTCGGTAAGTGAGGAAATCAAGGAAGTAGCCATAGTTATTCCGGCTGATGGACCATCTTTTGGTATTGCCCCATCTGGAATATGAACATGAATATCACAATTTTCATAAAATTTATTATCTATCTTAAATTTTACTGCTCGAGAACGAGCATAGGTTAAGGCAGCTTTCCCTGATTCTTGCATAACATCTCCCAATTGTCCGGTAAGGGTTAATTTACCTTTTCCGGGCATTACTATAGTTTCTACTGATAACACTTCTCCACCGATTTCAGTCCAGGCTAAGCCTGTTGCCAAACCAATTGCATCTTCCTTTTCAATTTTGTCAATTTTATATTTAGGTATTCCCAAATAATTTTCTAAGTTTTTTACTGTGATTCTAACTCTTTTATTCTTTTTAGAATAAATTACATTTAAAGCAACCTTCCTACATATAGAAGCTATTTCTTTTTCTAAGCCCCTTACTCCTGCTTCGCGAGTATATTCTTTGATTAATTTTTTTATAGCCTTTTCAGATATTTCTATATAATTTTTTTTAAAGCCATGATTATTTAATTGTTTAGGTAATAAAAACAACTGAGCAATTTGCAATTTTTCATACTCAGTATAACCAGGAATGTTGATTATCTCCATCCTGTCTCTCAGGGAATAAGGTATTTCATCTTCATTGTTAGCTGTGGTGATAAACATTACTTCAGAAAGATCAAAGGGAACTTCTAAATAATGGTCTCTAAAAGTATTGTTTTGCTCAGGGTCCAATACTTCTAATAGAGCAGAAGCGGGATCACCTCTAAAATCCACACTCATTTTATCAATTTCATCCAACAAGAAAACGGGATTCTTAGATTTTGCGTTACTTATTCCTTGAATAATTCTCCCTGGCATAGATCCAATATAAGTTTTTCTGTGTCCGCGTATCTCTGCTTCATCCCGTACGCCTCCAAGGGAAGTCCTCACAAATTTTCTGCCCATTGCCCGAGCTATTGATTTTGCTAATGATGTCTTGCCTACTCCCGGAGGCCCTATTAAACACAAAATTGTCCCTATTTGTTTATTGCTCAATTTTTTAACTGCTAAGTATTCTAAGATTCTTTCTTTAATATCTAATAAACCATAATGATCATCATCTAAAACTTTTTTTACTAATTTTATATTTAATTTTTCTTTGGTTTTTTTGTTCCAGGGAAGAGAGACAATCCATTCTAAATAATTTATTATTACACCGCTTTCTGCAGATAAAAATGGTATTTTTTCTAAACGTTTTGCTTCTTTAATACACTTCTCTTCCACTTCTTTACTAAGTTTTAATGACAATATTTTCTCTTTGAATTCATCAGCTTCTGAAATATTTTTTTCTGTATCTCCTAATTCTTTTTGGATTTCTTTTAATTGCTCTTTTAAATAATAATCTTTTTGGAAATTTTCTAAATTTACTTCTACTCTTTCCTGTATCTTTTTTTCCAATTCTAAAATACTTATCTCTTTCTTTAATATAACAATTAATTTCTCCAGTCTTTCCAAGGGGTTAACTGTTTCCAATAAATTTTGTTTTTCTTCTACCTTTAAAATTAAATTTGAAGCGATTATGTCGGCTAATTTATCTGGTTTTTGAATATTTTTTATAGATAACATCATTTCAGAAGGTAATTTATTGTTTAATTTTAAATATTGTTCGAATCTACTGATTGCCAACCTCATTAATGCTTCTATTTTTAGATTTTTACCATGTTTGATTTTTATTTTTTCTATTTTTACTTTAAGGAAATTATTAAACTCCTCTGTATTTTTGATTTTTGCCCTTCCAAGCCCTTCCACTAAAATTTTTATGGTATCGTCAGGCAATTTATATATTTGTACTATCTTAGCAATTGTTCCGATAGAATATATATCTTCTAATTTTGGTTTTTCTACCTCTGGGTCTCTCTGAGTTACAATAAATATAAAGCTTTTTAAATTTATTGCTTCTTCTAAAGCGTTAATAGATTGTTCTCTCCCCACAAAAAGAGGAACAACCATATTTGGAAAAATAACTAATTCTCTTAATGGTAACAAAGGTAATATACTTTTATCTAAGCTTTTTATATTTTTATTGTTCATGTAAAATATTAAATCTCCCTTTTTTATTTCTAGTATCGCGTAAAGATTCCGATATTTTTTTACTTTTTAGTATTGATTTTTGTATTTTGTCTTCTTCTTTCCTCATCACGGCAACGCCGTGATGCTACACGCTCCACGCTGTACGCTCTACGCTATACTAAGCTGTTTCTTTTCTTAAGCCTTCCCTATATCTTTCTATTTCAGGCATACTTTTCTTTTTCACAACTTCTTCGGTGATAGTGCATTTTTCAATATTTTTCTCCGAAGGTATCTGGTACATTATATCCAATATTGAATCTTCCATAATTGAACGCAAACCCCTTGCCCCAATTTTTCTTTTTATACTTTCTTCCACGATAGCCTCTAAAGCTCCGGGGGTAATATTAAGTTCCACACCTTCTAATTCAAATATCTTTTTATATTGTTTTACTATGGCATTTTTAGGTTGGGTTAATATTTTTATTAATGCGTTTTTATTTAAAGCTTCTAGTGTAGAAACTATATGCAATCTCCCTACTAATTCGGGAATTAAGCCATACTTTATCAGATCTTCCGGTAAAACATTTTCCATTAATTTATAATTTCTTTCTTTATTGTTTTTACTTTTTATATCTGCTTTAAATCCAATATTATTTTTGCCCATTCGGTAATTTATTATATTTTCTAACCCCTCAAAGGTTCCCCCACAGATAAACAATATTTCTCTAGTGTCTACCTGAATATTCTTTTCTTGCGGGTGTTTTCTTCCTCCGTAAGGTGGTACACTTGCAACCGTACCTTCTATAATTTTTAAAAGAGCCTGCTGCACTCCTTCTCCTGACACATCTCTGGTTATAGATGGGTTTTCTGATTTACGTGCAATTTTATCAATCTCGTCAATATAAATTATTCCTTTTTGAGTCAGATCTATATCATTATCGGTTACTCTTAGTAAATTTAATAGAATATTTTCTACGTCATCACCTACATATCCCGCTTCAGTTAAAGTTGTAGCATCAGCAATAACAAATGGTACATTTAGTTTTTTAGCCAAAGTTCTGGCTAACAATGTCTTTCCACACCCAGTAGGACCTATTAACAAAATATTACTCTTTTCTAATTCTATCTCTTCCTCTGTCTTATTTATTTTTTTACCTTTTTTATCTAATCTATCATTATTATTACTTTTGATTCTTTTGTAGTGGTTATACACGGCAACTGAAAGTATCTTTTTTGTTTTATCTTGTCCTATTATATATTCATCTAAAAAACTTTTAATTTCTTTGGGAGAAGGGACATTTTTTAAATCAAAAGGCCTGTCTTCCTTTTTTCTTCTATCTAATATAATGTCATTACATATCTTAATGCATTCATCACATATACAAACACCAGGACCTGCAACTATTTTGTATACTTCATCTTGACTTTTACCACAAAACGAACAGTTCACTATTTTTTCACCTCTCTCTAATATAGCGTAGAGCGTACAGCGTTTAGCGTATAGGAAAAATCATTCTATACAGCATGCTACCAACTTCTTTTATAAGATTTTCAATAATTTCATTTTTGTTTATATAATCCAAATCAAGAGATAATAAATATTGAGTTTCTAATTCCAACAATGATGCATAGGCTATAGATAAAAATTGTTGATATTCTGCTTTATGTTTTCTTCCATATCCTTCAGCTACATTCGAAGGTATAGAAATTGCTGCCTTTCTCATTTGTTGAATCAACCCATAGGTTTCTGATTTAGGAAAAACTTTGGTAATCTTATATATTTCTAAAACTAATTTATATGCTTTCTGCCAAACTATGAGATCTTTAAAACTTCTTGTTTTCAATATCTCCTATTACCCTTTTATTATTTTCATATTCTATTCAAGCATTTATTTACACTTATAATATAAAATACAATTTATTCTGGTCTTTGCATTTTGTCTTCTTCTTTTTCTTCTTCCTTAACTATACGCTACACGCTGTACGCTAAACGCTATGCTTTGAAAGCCGGATTATGGCAGGTACAAGAAGGGATCAGGTGGAAAAACCAGCGGCGTCGGTTAATGCTCCGCCGGATGTTTCGGGGCCGATGGCGCCGGTGCGCACTATGCCCGAATCGCTGGCGGCTGAGGCGGCGGTTCTGGGCTCGATGCTGATCGACCCGGAATGTATCGCCGATGCGGTCGAATTACTCGATCGGGACGCCTTCTACCGGATGGAGCATCGGCATATATTCGATG
>JAUVOA010000262.1 GCA_030599445.1 Atribacterota bacterium
ATTTTAGCTACTATCAGTAAGGAAGGCGTTAAAGAGTGGGGAATAGCGTAGAGCGTATAGCGTATAGTAATTCAGTATCGCGTATCGAGTATCGAGTATCGCGTTTGTTTCCCCCCTCACCCTAACCCTCTCCCTCCAAGGGGAGAGGGAATAAAGACTCTGTATTTTTTAATTCATTCCATACACTATTTAATATTCTGTCTTCTTTCTTCTTCTTTTTTTAACTAACTAACCAAGTCACCAACTAACTAGCTAACTAATTCTGCCCGCTCTACGCTCCACGCTTTTTTCTTAACTATATACTATCTTATAGTTATTTATGCTATAATTTTAAATGAATAAATTTAAAAAAGAGGGTAATCAGTTGGAAGTAATTATAAGCCATCAAAGCACTGATTTTGATTCTTTGGCTGCCATGGTAGCAGCTAAAAAAATATATAAAGACGCTCTTTTAGTATTTACCGGGGCTGTGGAGAAAAATGTAAGAAAATTTATCTCCATATATAGAGACTTAATAGAAATAACTCCTTTTAAGAAAATTAAAATTGAAGAAATTACTAAGTTAATAATAGTTGATACTCGAATAAAAAGGCGGATCGGTCCGTTTGTTAATGTACTAAAAAAGAGAGATTTGGAAATCCATATCTATGACCATCACCCTTCCACTGCAGACGATATTAAAGGGGATTTGAATGTAATAGAAGAATTAGGAGCAACCACTACCATAATTTTAAAAAAAATAAAAGAAATGAATTTAGAAATTAGCCCCATTGAAGCAACTCTTTTTGCCTTGGGAATTTATGAAGATACTGGATCCCTGACTTTTTCAACTACTACAATTGATGATATAAACAGCATTTCTTATTTGTTCGATAGGGGAATAAAATTAAAGGTTGTAGCAAATTTTATAAATATTGGTTTGAGTTTATCTCAAAAAAAATTATTAAATCAATTACTGCTTTCTTCTAAAGAAATCTCCTGCAAGGGTATACATATTAATTTGGCTAAAGCAGAAGCAAAAAATTATACAGAAGGGTTAGCTCTTCTCACCCATAGGTTAATAGAAATTGAAAATAGCGATGTTTTTTTTACCATAGTAAAGATGGCAGACCGAATATATATAGTTGGAAGGAGTAGAATAAATTCTGTTGATGTAGATGAAATACTAAAGGAATTAGGAGGGGGAGGTCACTTCCAAGCAGCTTCGGCAGTAGTAAAAGATTTATCCCTTGATGAATTAGAAAAAAAACTTGTTAGGACATTAGAAAGAAAAGTAAAGGTGGGAATTATAGCGAAAAATATAATGTCTTCACCAGTTAAGACCGTTAATACTTCAGCTTCTATCGAAGAGACGAAAAAAATATTATTAAGGTACGGACATAACGGGATTCCGGTAGTAGAAGAGGGGGAACTGAAGGGCATTATAACAATGCAGGAAGTAAATAGGGCCAAACAGCATGGACTTGGAAAAGAACTGGTAAGTAAATATATGTCCGATCAGGTAGTTAGCGTAAAATTAAATACTCCTTTAACGGAAATTCAAGAATTAATGATCAATTACGATATTGGGAGGGTATTAGTTGTTAACCAAGAAGATAAATTGATAGGAATTATTACCAGAACTGATTTAATAAGAAATTTATATGGAGAGGGTCATATTCCTAAAAGATCATTTTCAACTTATGTTGAGACCAGCAGGAAGATGGAGAGAAAGAAGCAAATAGAATTAATAGAGAAGATATTTCCCAAAAGAGTTCGAAATGTTCTAAGTAAAATCGGGGAGATAGGCGATGAATTGAATTTTCCGGTTTTTATGGTAGGTGGAATTGTAAGAGACCTCTTTTTAGGGATTAAGAATTATGATCTTGACATTGTGGTTGAAGGAGACGGAATAAAATTTGCCCGAGAGTTAAGCAGAGACTCGGGAGGAAGAATTAAAAGTCACGAAAAATTTGGAACCGCAATAGTAATTTTAGCGGATGGTTTTAAAATAGATGTAGCAACTGCCCGACGAGAATTTTATGAATACCCCGCAGCCTTTCCTAAGGTTGAGCTAAGTTCAATCAAAAAAGATTTATACAGAAGAGATTTTACTATAAACGCCATGGCTATCCAGTTGAATCAAAAATATTTTGGAAAATTAATCGACTTTTTTGGTGGGCAGAAAGATTTGAACTTAGGGATAGTTAGAGTTTTATATAATTTGAGTTTTGTTGAAGATCCGGCACGCATTATAAGGGCAATAAGATTTGAACAGAGATATAATTTTAAGATGGATAGGACAACAGAAGATTTTCTTAAAAAAGCTATTGATGATAAATTACTTTCCAGATTAAGAAAGAAAAGAATTACTGAAGAATTAATTCTAATATTAAAAGAAGAAAATCCACTAAAATCTTTAAAAAGAATGGAAGAATTAGGAGCGTTGAAGTATATTCTTCCGGATGTTGAACTAAACGAAGAAACAGTTAAAAGATTAAATAAGGTAAAAGATAATTATAATTTTTGGAAACGCAATATACCTGATGAAAAAATGGAATTATGGATGATATATTTTTGCTGTTTAATTAGAAATTTAGAAAAGAGTCAAATACAGAGAATTTATAAAAAGATAATATTTAAGCAAAAGTCTTTGGACAAGATAAATTATTGTTACTCAAATTTAGATCAAATCATAAAAATGATATCGCAAAAAAATAAAATATTACCGAGTGTTATTTATTTAAAGTTAAAAGGTTTACCTAACGAAGTATTATTTTTAGCTATAGCGGAAAGTGACACTAATATTGCAAAAGAAAGGATAAGCAACTATTTTAAAAAATATAAAAAAGAAAATCTATACATTTCAGGAAAGGAATTGAAAGAACTACAGGTAAAACCCGGTCCGATCTATTCGCATATTTTAAATAAATTGTTTTGTGCTCAGTTAGATGGAGAGGTAAAAAATAAAAAAGATGAAATTATATTTGTAAAAAATATTATAGAAGAAAGGAATAACAAATAGAAAAATGTTGGATAATATATTCGAAATTGTTTGGAGCATACCAGCTGTTTTAATCGCTATTACTTTTCATGAGTACTGGCATGGTAGGATG
>JAUVOA010000164.1 GCA_030599445.1 Atribacterota bacterium
AGTTTCATCGAAAGGATCAGTGATAATTTTAATTCCTCTTTCAGATTCAATTAAAAATGAAGAATGCCCTAACCATTTTATTTTCATTGAATATTGCCTCTTTTTTGTATACTATTCGTCTGGTTAGCTTTTTAGCTGGTTAACTGGTTTATATTAATTTATTAACTAACTAACCAATTAACTATTTAACCAGTATTTTACGCGATACGAGATATTAAAACATTTCTTTAATTACTTTATTCAATCTTTCTTTTGCTAATTTTGGTTTAAAGTTTAATATAATGCTTCCCATTTCGGTTTTTTGTATTATATTAAATGGCTCCAAAGAAAATATTTTAGTAATTTCTTCTACTTCATATTCTTGCACTCTTTTAAACCCAATGTATGCATCAGTTTTTTGATTAATTATTTTAGTTAGCGACTCTACATTAAGATAAAGTTTTTTACCACTATTCTCGTGTAATAAATTAATAATGATATTAATCAGTTTTATTTTGTTATAGAGTATTTTTCTTTTTTCAAATAATCTAAAAATATTATTCTTAACAGAATTATCTGCTGAAAAAATTGATTCCAAATTACTTAAAGAAAAAGGTAATTTATCATGTCCTTCTATAAGATCGCATAACCACCTCAGCTCAAACAACATTACTTTGTTCTTATCGGTTTTTCGGCGTAGTTTATCATAATCGAAATTCGGAGAAATAATTACCGAATAATCTGATTTTGTTTCCTCTTTTATCTTGCTCAACTCGCTCCAGTGTTCATACTTTTGTATTTTTTCGTTTTTTTCATCTGATAACTTTGCGTCAATAATTAAATTGTACGTTTTATAATCTAATAATGCTTTTGCTAAAATAAAAGATGCCTTTCCTTCTGATACAGTAGAAGTTTCAAAACCCAAAAATTCAAACACTTTTTGAAGTAATTTTTTAAGACTTTCGTTATCTTCAGAATTTTTCAGTCTTAATTGCAGTTTTTCAATTTCGCTCAACCAATCAAAGAGACCCCACATTTCTTCTTTATTTTCTATAAACCGAAGGTCTTTTCTCAAAATATTGTCAATATATTTAGAAAATAAATTTTCTTCGTTTACTTCTACCTCTAATACCCTTTCACATATTTCTTTATAAGTTAGAGAACGTCCTGCTTCCTGTAACATTTTAAATATTTTTTCACTTAAATCGTCCTGAGGTTCTATCTTGGCCTCGTCTTCTGTTACCAAAAAGTATCTTTTTTTATCATAGTCAATAAGACCAACAAAAATAATATCGTTTACTTTCAGTTTTTTCTTTTCATACCATTCTTTTAGCCCAACCAAACAATTGAGATCATTATTTACTATTGCTTCTGTTTCATTTCCTTCTTTGTCTATAAAGGTAATTTCAACGGCGTTTTCTTCTTTGGGAAAAAATGGTCTCATATAACTGGTTAAAAACATGGTACCGTCTTTCAAACAATAACTGGTGAGAGAATACTTAATATTTGCATCTTTATATTGCCATTTTACTAAACCCCATACTCCTCTTTTTATCCTCATAAATCTTTTATCTCCGCTCATAGAGGCATTTACAGCATAATAGGGTTCTTTGACCTTTAACGGTCTAATTTTTGTCAATTCTTTAGTAATTTGCCGATAATGTAATGGCTTTTTATGTTTGATTAATATTTCATAAGCACCGTCAGCAACTGATTTATGCTTCATAAGTCTCTAACCTCCAATTGACCGATTAGCCCGATTTGCCAATTAACCAATTCATCCATTCTATAATAATAGTTATAGCTGATAATAAATTTGAAAAAAATGTTTTGATACTATTTAAAATACTATTTTATTTATTATACACACTTTTTTTTATATTTTACAAATAAATAATTAATATAAGAATTCGGTATCCAGAAGCCAGAATTTATTCGACCCTTTTCTTCTCTCTTCTTTGTTGTTCATGAGCAAAGTTCTCCCTTTGAATACAGAAACAGGAATCACTATTTTTGGTATTATTCTAGATTCCCACTTCTGTGAATGACATAATATTATTTATTATTCTCTAATTATTTTTATCTTTTTAATATCAGCTCTACTTTCCTCTTCTGGCTCCTGGCTCCTGAATTCTATCTTCCTTACGATATACGATATACGACATACTATATACTTTTCTTTATTTATATTTTTTCATTAACTCAACATAATCCAGGGCGTGTTTTTTTAAATTTTCAATTTCTTCTTCAGAAAGATTACGCACTACCTTCGCTGGTACGCCTAAAGCCAAGGTAAATGGTGGTATTTTAGTCCTCGGAGTTACTATTGCCCCAGCTCCTACTATAGCTCCTTCGCTTACTTCCGCCCCATTAAGCACAATTGCCCCTATCCCTATCAAAGAATTATCTCCAACCTTGCACGCGTGAAGCATTACATTATGACCTATGGTAACATTATTTCCTATTATTGTAGGGACTCCTACATCGCAATGAACAATACTACCGTCTTGAACGCTGGTATTATTTCCTATACTAATTGGAGCTATATCGCCTCTTAACACTACATTATACCAAATACTGGAGCATTTTCCGATTATAACTTCTCCAATTACAGTAGCATTTTTGGCAATAAAGGTTTCTTCGCTAATTATTGGTTTCTTTTCTTCAAAATTTAATATCATCTTCTTACCTCCATAACTGTTTTAATTTTTTCCGCAATTTTATCTCCAAATCCTGGTATCTTGATTATATCAACCTTGGAAGCATTCTTTATCTCTTCTATGCTTTTAAAATGTTCTAATAATAATCTTTTCCTTTTATCACCAATTCCCGGAATAAGGTCTAATTTTGAATTACGTACTTCCTTGCTTCTAATACTCCTATGATAAGTCACCGCGAATCTATGGGCTTCATCCCTTATTCTTTGCAATAAAAAAAGTGCTTCTGAATTAGAAGGCAATATTATCGGTTTACGAACCTCTGGTTTAAATATTTCCTCTTCTTTTTTGGCAATACTTATTATTGGTAATTCGAGATTCAAACTGTCTAATATTTTTTTTACTTCACTAAGCTGACCTTTTCCCCCATCAACAAGGACTAAATCTGGCAATCTTTTGCCTTCAGATAATAGTCTTTTATATCTCCTCTCGGTTACCTCTTGTAACATAGCATAATCGTCAATTCCTTTAACTCTTTTTACTCTGAATCTTCGGTAATCTTTCTTTTTTGGTCGTCCTTCCTCAAAAACAACTAAAGAACCAACGGATAATTTTCCCTGGATATTTGAGATATCGAATGCTTCAATTCTTTCTGGCAACTTTTTCAAGCTCAATTTTTCTTTTAAGTCAAGAATTGACACCCGACCCTTCTTAATTTCATCTTCTTCCACTTCTTCTACCTTTTTCAATAAATACCCATTTTCATTATTTTTTCTAAATAAGTTTATTTCCTGACCCTCTAAAATTGCTTCAATTGATTTTATTTTATCTCTTACTTTGGTAGCTTTTTCGAAATTAAGATTATGGGAAGCTTCTTTCATTTCTCGATAAAGACCATTTAATAATTTTTTTTGTTTCCCTGCTAAAAACAGGCAAATTTCTCTTATTCTTCTTCGGTAATCTGTTCTGTTAATCATATTCGCACAAGGCGCTGAACATAAACCAATCTGGTAATCTAGGCAAATTTTCGTCTTCCTTAAATCTTTTTTTCTGCATCCCCTAATTTTAAAAACTTGCCTTAGCAATTTTATAACAACTCGGGTAGCATTTGTGTCCACGAAAGGGCCAAAATATAAAGCTTTACCTTCTTTTATCTTTCGATTTATTTTTCTGTAAAATAATATTTGAGGAAAGTCTCTTTCTAAAGTAATTTTAATATAGGGATAACTCTTATCATCTTTCGATTGAGTATTATAGTAGGGACTATTGCTTTTAATCATTTTACTTTCTAAGATAAGTGCTTCTATTTCAGAAGAAGTAGGTATATATTCAACATTCTCGATCTCTTTAATCATTTTACTTATCTTTGGAGACTGTTGGGAATAATTACTGAAATAAGAAGAAACTCTACTTTTTAAGGAATTAGCTTTCCCTACATATATTACTTTTCCTCTTTTATCTTTAAAAAAATAAACTCCACTTGTTTCGGGTAATTTATTTATCTTTGATTTGATATCCATAATTAACCAATTCTCCGATTGACCGATTTGCCAATTAATTAGATTAGTTAGCTGGCTTGCAAGTGAATTGTGCCCTTCCTGTTTAAATGTATTTTGTTTACCCTGCTAAGTGAGAATCTACTCAGCAGGATTACCATGGGCACGATGCATCGTGCCCCTACTCTTGACTTCTGATTTTTTTCACGCGATACTCGATAGGCGATACGCGATACGAATTACTATTCACTAAATACTAATTTAATACTTTTTTTAGATATTCTCCAGTAAATGAATTCTTATTATGTGCTATTTCTTCAGGAGTTCCCTTAGCCACAACTCTTCCTCCCTCTTCTCCCCCTCCTGGACCAAGAT
>JAUVOA010000093.1 GCA_030599445.1 Atribacterota bacterium
CTTGCTTCTTCAACTTCTGTCGGGTTTAGACCGGCCATAACCTCATCTAAAAATATAACTTCGGGCTCCATGGCTAAAACCCTGGCAAATTCCATTTTCTTTAGATCAGGTAAAGTAATATCGCTTACCAAAGAATCTTTTTTACTCTCCAAGCCCACTAATTTTATTATTTCTTTGGCTCTTTTAGATGCATTTTTCATATCAGTATTTCTCTTGTCTCTTCCATAAAGGGAACCGACTAAAACGTTTTCCTCTACAGTCATTCCTATTAAAGGTTGCACTACTTGATAGGTGCGGGTTAACCCCATTCTTGCTATCCGGTAAGGTTTTAAATTGCTTATATCTAAATCTTTAAAAAGTACTTTTCCTTCAGTCTTAGGATAAGTACCGTTAACAAGATTAGTTAAAGTTGTTTTTCCAGCACCATTAGGACCAATTAACCCAACTATTTCACCCTTTTTTACTTCAAAGCTAACCTCATCTACTGCCTTTAAAGCTCCAAAATGTTTACTTAAAGTCTTTATTTTTAAGATTGTATTATTTTCTCCCACCTTAAATGCTCACCTTCTTTTCCACTCTTAACTTTCTCCTTTTTACAAAATCACCGATAGTACCAGTTACACCTTTTGGAACAAAAAATACTATGATAATAATGATAATTCCTAATACGGCCAGATGATATTCGAGAAAAGCGCTCCAAGCTACTTCTGTAAACAGTTCAATTATAAAGGCACCAATTATGGGGCCTAAAATACTCCCAGCTCCTCCAATCAACATAATAACAATAGTATTTACGGCGATCATAACATCAAAAACTTCATCAGGGGCGATAAATGACATCCAGTATGCATAAAGAGCACCGGCTATACTGGTAAAAAAAGCACTTATAGCCCAGGCAACTACTTTATGATAAGTAGTATTAATTCCCATAGAATTTGCCGCTTCTTCATTCGCTTTGATGCTTCGAATCCCAAAACCAAACCTTGATTTTATTATAAAATGTAAACTCAAGGTAGTAATTACCATTAAACCAAGCATGGCTAAATAGAAGTAATTATATGTTATTCCCGGAGCTTTATCTATAATTGGTAAAGTAGTTCCCATAGCCCCTCCGGTTATCTCAGTAGCATTTTGCACTACTGATAAAATTGCTGCGCTCATCCCAATGGTAGCTATAGCAAAATAATGACCTCGAAGCCTAAGCACCGGAATTCCTAATAAAATACTAAACAAGATTGCAATAATAGCAGCTAAAGGAACAACGACTAAAAAAGGCAGCCCCTTACTCATACCGATTGCAGTAACATAAGCTCCTATCCCAAAAAACATGGCATTACCAAAAGGAAGATAACCCATATAACCGGACATAATATTCATTCCTTGAGCAATTACCGCATACATAAAGATGGTAGTAATTACCCGAACCCAATAACCTGATAAAAAACGTGGTAAAAAGATAAATAAAACTACTGCTATTATTAATAAGAAGATATTTACTTTTTTATTATTTGACACCCATCTTCACTCCTCTTCTTTCAAATAATTCCCAAATTAACTAAAAAACTTTTTTCCCATAAGTCCATAAGGTCTCCAGAGCAAGACGGAAACCATAATTACCATACCGATAGCCTCCTGCCACTGTGAGCCAAGGAAGGATGCTCCTGCAGTCTCTGCAAACCCTAAAAGCAAACCCCCGGCGGCTGCACCCCAAATATTTCCTAAACCACCCAATATTGCGATAACAAACACTTTTCCTACGATGGGTCCTAAAAGGTGGGGAGAAAAAGCATAAATACTCGCCCAAAGCGAACCGGTTAATCCTGCCAAAGCAGTCCCTAAGGCAAAATTAATCATATACATTTTTTCCACATCCATCCCTACTGCCTGTGCGCCTTCTTTATCTAAGGCAACCGCCTGAATTCCTTTTCCGGTTTTTGTATTCATCATAAAAAGATAAGTTAAATAGATTATTATTCCTGCGGTAATAAAAGTTAAAAATTTAGTTAAGGGAACATAAGCATCACCGAATTGAAAATTACTACCGGCGTAAGCAAGGCGTATAGTACGATAATCAGCAGACCACACTTTCAATATAATATTTTCTACTATTAATCTAACAGCAAAAGTTAAAATAAGGGTAAAAACAATTCCACCTTTCAGAAAGGGTTGTAAGAGTCCGCGGTATATTATTGCTCCTATCACAAAAAGAATAGCCCCGGACATTATCATACTAATAAATGGGTCTATATGGAAAAAATTAAAAAATTCCAGGGAAATATAAGAACCTAAAATAACCATTGCTCCATAGGATAAATTAATTATTCCGCTAATACCCCACTGCAAGGAAAAACCTATACCCATTAGGGCATATAAGCCTCCCAACAGAATAGCATTTATTAACATTTGTAATCCCATACTACCACCACTTCCTTTTTATTTTTTACAATAAATTATCCTTAAAATTTAAACAATGGCTTATAAAATAACAATCTTTTATGCTCTGCCAGTGATTAGAGTTAAAAGAGCCATTCTAACATAGAGTCCGTTGTGAGCTTGTCTAAAATAAGCTGCTCCTTCGTAATCATCAATATCGGTAGAAATTTCATCTACTCTCGGCAGGGGGTGGAGAATAGTAATTCCTTTTTTAGCGCGGTTAATCATTTCTCTATTTATAATGTATACACCTTTAACCTTTTCATAATCTTCCGGATTTTCAAATCTCTCTCTTTGCACTCTCGTTACATAAACAATATCACTAACTAATAAGGCTTTTTCCACATCTTCTGTTTCTTCAATCTCTGCTCCCAATGATCTTAATTCAGCCGTTATTTCCGCAGGCATCTTTAAAGATTTTGGAGAAACGAAAATCATTTTATTTTTGTATAGGTTCATAAAATATCCTAAAGAATGTACTGTCCTTCCGTTCTTTAAATCACCTAAAAAAGTTATAGTATGTCCGTCCAAAACTCCCTTTTCTTTACGAATAGTATAAAGATCTAAAAGGGCTTGAGTGGGATGCTGCCCAGCCCCATCACCACCATTAATAACTGGGTGAGTAGCATTATCAGCAGCAATCTTGGCGGAACCTTTCATAGGATGGCGCATAATGATAACATCTACATAACCATCAATCGTTCTGATAGTATCAGCCAAAGTTTCTCCTTTAGATACAGAAGAACTTGCTGCATTAGCCACGGTAATCACTCTGGCACCTAACCTGTTTATCGCGGTTTCAAAAGAAAGACGGGTTCTCGTGCTCGGTTCAAAAAACAAGCTGGCTACTACTTGACCTTCCATATTTCTAATAATTTCTCCGCTTTTAACTTTTTTTTCAAAATTTTCTGCTGTATTCATAATCAAATTTAATTCTTGAAGCGAAAACTGTGCAGTGTTTAATATGTCTTTTCCTTTTAACATTTTTCATGACTCCTTAAATTTGTTTTCCAAAATATAAATTGTATATTATTGGTTGGATTATTTATTCTAATTGCTCTTAATTCCTGTCAGACTAAAACAAGTATATTGTACTACATCACTCATAACGTATTTATAAAATATTTTTTCCTTTATATCCTAACATCCCGGATAATTCTTGAGCAGAATTAACCAAAACTTTAATAAATTTTTTTACATTACCATTGGATATCCTTTTTGATAATCCAGTAATGGTAATGCTGGCAATTACTTCTTTATTAATATTTTTAACAGGGACCGAAATTGCCTTTATTCCCTCTTCGAGTTCTTCATTACAAATAGAAAAACCCTTATGTCTAATCTCTGACAGATGCTCTTCTAATTTTTTAGGATTTATAATTGTTTTTGAGGTATATTTTGGAAGAGTTTTTTCATTAATAATTCTTTTAATATCTTCGGAAGGTTGGTAAGCTAAAAGTACTTTTGCAGAAGCAGCACAATTGAAAGGCATTTCCTTTCCAATTTCAACGAAAAGATGGGTATTTGCATTTCGAGAGGGAGTAATTGAATCTATACAAATACCCTTACCATTGTACCAGGTAGTTAAAAAGGTAGTAAGCTTGGTTTCCCTACAAACATCTTTTAAAATTGGTTTAGCAATTTGCCGGAAGTCAAATGAATTATAAAATGAATTTGAATATTCAATTACACGCAATCCTAATCTATATTTAGAAGTTTCTTTTTCTTGATCAACTAAAGAATAGTTTAATAAGCTTTTTAACATTCTATGAACTGTACTCTTGGGAAATAATAACTTAGAGCTTAATTCAGTTATCCCTACACTTCTTTCCGCATTGCTAAGATAATTTAAAATTTGTATAGATTTCTCGATTGAATTCATAGAATGTGTTTCCTTTTATAATTGTTCCATTATATAGAATATTGTTCCACATAATTATTACAATTACTATACCATATAACATTGAAAAAATCCTTCTTTTTTTTTAAAAAAATTTAAAATATTTTTAATTTTTTTATTTCTCAATTAATATACTTTAAATTATTAATAATTGTAAGTATCCAAAATTAATTTATTTTTCTAATTAAAACGTTATCCGCCATCAGTAATAATTTTTAATTTTCTTAGAGCCAGGATTAACCAGACTTCATCACCGGTATTTAAACTCATGCTGGCAAATATCTCCCGGGGTAACTTTACCTTCAAAGAATTTTTTCCGGTTATAACAGTGCAACAGACTGTAGACGATGATTCATTAGTTTCGGTTAGTTTTCCTTTGACTCTGTTTACGTCAGGTCCGGGGGGTCTGGTATCGGAAAGATAGATATCTTCCGGTAAAATTGCCACCTTCTTTATTTTCTCTCTTTCACTGGAAACCACTAGAGAAATATCGCCACATTTTACCTCTACTAACCCGAAGCCTAATCTATTATAATAATCACAAGTTAAAATATTTGGTGCACCGATAAAATCATTAACAGCCTCTGTGGGATGAAAAAATATCTCCTTGGGGAGACCTATCTGCTCTACTCTTCCTTTATCAAGCACAGCAACTCTTTCTGCCATCTCTTCCGCCTCATAAAAATTATGAGTAACATAAATGGTGGTGATACCCAATTTTTTCTGTAGCATTTTAAATTCGGTTCTGAGATGTTTAGAAGTACGATAATCCAAACTATTCATCGGTTCATCAAGAAGTAAAATATAAGGAGAATTAGCTAATGCCCGGGCCAAGGCCACCCTCTGTTTCTCGCCCCCGCTCAATTCCTTGGGATAACGAGATGATAAGTGTTTTATCTTCATTATTTGAAGGAGTTCCTCAACCTTTGCGTTTATTTCGTTTTGAGGTTTTTTTTGCACCTTCAAACCATAGGCGATATTGGCAGCTACATCGAAATGAGGAAATAAATTTAATTCTTGAAACAAGTAACCTATTCTCCTTTTGTTGGTGGGCAATCTGTCTACTGGTTTATTATCAAAAAATACAGACCCTTCGTAGTCGATTAACCCGGCAATAATATTCAATAAAGTACTTTTTCCAGCCCCATTCGGCCCCAATAATACCAATAACTCTTTATCAAATATTTCCAAGTTAATGTTTTTACAAACGTATTTAGAAACGTTTTCAAGTTTAATAGATGACATATTACCTCCATCGATTAGTCAACTTCTTTTCTAAAAAGGCAAAAAATTTCTCGAAAGAAAGACACATTATTCCCAAAACTATTAGACAAACTATAATAATATCTATACGAATAAGACTTTCGGCTTTCATCATCAGTGCGCCAATCCCGGTAGGAATAGCTACCATCTCTGCCGCTATTATCACTCGCCAGGCCATCCCTGATTCCAATTTTAATCCAGTAAAAATATTGGGCAAAGCAAGGGGAACGACCACTGTACTTAAAATTTTTAATTCAGAAGCACCTAATATCCTGGCCACAAAGATATAATTTTTATCCACATTTTTAATTCCGGTAACTGTATTATAAAGGATTGGAAAAAAGGAACAGATAAATATTATGGCAATAGGTAAGATTTCACCAATACCAAACCATAACATCAATAAAGGAAGCCACCCCAGGGCAGGAATAGGATAAATTAAGCTGATTATAGGATTTAATGCCTTGTTGGCCAGATTATTCCACCCCATCATAATTCCGATAAATAGTCCGACAATAGAACCCGCGGAAAAACCTATAAGGACTCGGATTAAACTGCTTAAAAAATTATGTCCCAATACTCCGCTGGCCGTTAAATACCAAAATTCTGTTACCACAGCAGAAAAAGGAGGAAAAAAGAAGTGACCGGGGATTAAATTCAACCGAGCAAGTATCTCCCATATTCCCAGAAATATAACAATGGGGATTATCTCCCATTTTAATTTA
>JAUVOA010000295.1 GCA_030599445.1 Atribacterota bacterium
GCCTCTGTATCTACATCAGGAGAAATATCGAGCTTTTCCACAATTAGCCCTGCGCCTTCAAGGGCATCTACTATTCCCATTGGGCTTTTTCTTCTTCCTTCTTGTGAGAAAAGTCCATAGACTAAAGCTTTATCTCCAGATTTAAGTCCCTGTTTTATCATAGTCAGCCCAGTTAAATACCCACCTGCATGAAGATCCGCTCCCGCATATCCAAATCCCTTATCTTGATACATCGTCTGCAAGTTAGGAAGAGGATTATTTCCACTAGTTACTATAACCCCTCTACTTATTGCTTCTTCAACCAGTGATTCAAACGCACCTTCCCCTGGATGTCCCATAATAACAATGCCATCAGGCGAAGCAGCGAGAGCCTCTTTAAACTGGTTTATCATTTTTTCTGATTGCCATGCTGAATATTGTTCAATAAGTTTCACACCTAAATGCGCAGCAGCAACCCTTGCCCCATTTGTACGAGCAAGTGTCGAGGGATCGCCTTCTGTACCACCCATCTGCATATAAATTAACATTCCTGAACCTAATAGTTCTTCTTGAGCTCCTGCGGCACTTGCAATTAAACTTGTACCGAACAATAAACCACACATAATTAAAGACATAATTATAATCATTAGAAACTTTTTCATTTTTACTTTCCTCCTATTTTTTAAATATTTTAAAACTTTTAGAAAGCCCATATATTTATATGAATAGAAAATCGTATTTCCTTTAATTCTATTTATAATAAGCTTTCTTTTGTTAAGAAATTATAATTTTTCTGTTTATTCACCTCCTTTTTTCAAGTATTTTTTAGGTTTTCTCTCTTTAATAAAGAACTTTTCTCGCCTCCTTTTTTTATAAAAAATTATTATTTGTTTTTTTAAAGATTTTTAATAAACACAGATTCTTTTATTCTCTCTTTTATCCCTTCCCCTTTTTCTCGACTTAATACAATATTTAAACCAACGGAAGCAGCCATTACCAGACCAGTAACTAAACGTGTCCAATATCCCCCAATTCCGCTGGCAACTACTCCTGCCTCTAAGGAACCTACAATATAAGCACCAAAAAAACTTCCTATAACTGTTCCGTATCCTCCAGCGAGGGAGGTGCCACCTATAAAAACTGCAGCTATTGTAGGCAAAAGAAGTCCTGCCCCTTGGGTTGTCCAAAAATTTATCATCTCTAAAGTTAATAAAACCCCGGCAAAAGCAGAAATTACTCCCATAAACACGAAAAGCTTTATCTTGGTAGCCGTGACATTTACTCCCATAACCCTGGCTACATCAACATTATCACCAATAAATAATATGTGTTCACCAAATGTATGTCTATTAAGGATAAACCATAAAAATACCGCAACACCAACCCCCCACAGACTTTGAGCAGGTACTATACCTCCAATTCTTCCTACAAACAAAGTATGAATAAAATAAGGTCTAATTTCCTTAATATTCCAGGAAAGACCACCGGACAAAAGAATAGTTAACCCATTCCAAAAAAATTGGGCTGCTAAAGTAGCCATTATAGAAGGAATCCCAACTTTTGCAACCATCCACCCATTAATAAGACCTACTAAAGCACCGGAAGAAAGTGCGAGAATAAAAGCTAACCAGGGTGTTCCGAAGGTACGAAAAATATAACAAAATATAAAACCAGAAAAGGCAATAATTGCTGAAAAACTTAAGTCTATCTCTCCGGCTGTAATGACAAGGGTAAGACCTAAGGCTAAGATTAAAAGTGGAGGAACTGTTTGTAAAAAGGACATATAAATTCTATAGCCTGTAAATACACGAGGAGCAGTTATAATGAAAAAAACCATTAAAGCAATAAATACTCCTATAATTGTTAAACCTTCAATTTTTACTAATTTAGCAATAGACATTTTTAAATGTTTCATTATTTGATGTTCTCCTTATTTTGCATGTGCATATTTAAGCATAAACTCACTAAGCTTTTTTAGAGTTACCTCACTTTTTTTAATAGTGGCAACTACTTTCCCTCGATCTAAAATTATAAGTTTATCTGAAATCTCATATACATCTGATAAAATATGAGAAATATATATACAAGCCTTTCCGGATTCTTTTATCTTTCTTACAAAATTTAATACTTTCTGAACTTCCTTAAGTGATAAAGCTGAGGTTGGCTCATCAAGTATTATCAAATCTGCATCAAAATACATTGCTCTGCCAATTGCTATTCCCTGTCTCTCTCCCCCTGACAACTTATTAGCTTTAGATTCCGCAGAAATTCCTACTCCTCGAAAACCAATCATATCAAACATAATTTTCCGAGCAATTTCTTTTTCTTCGCGGACTTTAATAAATCCCAAACGATCAGTAATTTGCCTTCCGATAAAAAAATTTCTCCACAGGTCCTGTTTTTCTCCCAACGACTTATCTTGATATACTGCCTCAATTCCTAATTTGTAAGCTTGTTTAACATTATAATTTCTAAGAGATACTTTTTTATCTCGAATATATATTTCTCCATTAGTGGGAGGGAAAACGCCGGTTATAATTTTAATCAATGTTGATTTACCAGCACCATTATCCCCAACTAATCCCACTACTTCATTAGCTCCTACTCCAAAGTTTACTCCTTTAAGCGCAGCGGTATGTCCAAAATATTTTTCAATATTATTCATCTTTACTGCATTTTTAAATTGTCCCTTTTTTAACACAAATTACTTCTCCTTAAAAATTAATGACAAATTACTACATAAAAATTGATTAATTGTCCAAGATTACGGTTTAACTTTCCCTTATCTGAAGTTCTACACCTAACATTACCTTTTTTGTCATTTTTCGATTACCATTTATACGAGAAAGTAATAGTTTAACACTTTCC
>JAUVOA010000042.1 GCA_030599445.1 Atribacterota bacterium
AGATTGCCCGGGGAATAGCCGGAGCTTTAAAGAGCATACCTGAGGATATATCTGTTGTATGTCGTTTACAGGGGATTAATCGAGAAGAAGGAATTAACATATTAAAAGATGTTAATTTAGATACGGAAACAGATTTAGAAGAAGTGGTAAAAAATATTGTTTCAGCAATGAATAGAGGGTAGAGATCATGAGCATTTTAATTAATGAAAATACCAAATTAATCATTCAGGGTATTACAGGCAGAGAAGGAAGTTATCATGCATCATTAATGAAAAAATACGGTACTAAAATAGTGGGAGGAGTAACTCCGGGAAAAGGCGGACAAGAAATTGAAGAAGTGCCTGTTTTTAATAGTGTTGATGAAGCAGTTAAAAGTACAGATGCAAATGCCAGTATCTTATTTGTGCCTCCTAGATTTACCAAAGATGGAATTTTAGAAGCCATTGATGGCGGAATAAAATTAATAGTTACCGTAGCTGAGGGTGTGCCGGTTCATGATATGCTTTTTACCCATTACTATGCAAGATTAAATAACTGCATTTTAATTGGACCGAATACACCTGGGATCATTTCTCCGGGCAAATCTAAGGTTGGATTTATGCCGGATAACATATACAAAGAGGGTAATATAGGAATTATGTCAAGAAGTGCTACTTTGTCCTATGAAATAGTAAATAATCTTTCGAATAAAGGAATTGGTCAATCTACAGTCGTGGGAGTTGGTGGAGATTCTATTCCCGGTTCATCCTTTATTGATTTATTGCCATTATTTGAAAAAGACTCCCAAACCGATCTCATTATAATAGTGGGAGAAATTGGCGGTTCTGATGAAGAAATTGCCGCCAAATATATAAAAGAGCATATGAAAAAACCAGTAGTGGCCTTTATTGTCGGCGAAGCAGCCCCGGAAGGCAAGGTTATGGGTCATGCCGGTGCTATTATTTCTCCGGGAGGAGAAGGGGGCGTTAAATATAAAAGAAAAGTATTACAGAAAGCCGGTGTTTATATGATTGAAAAGTTAAGTGAAATAGTCGAAATGGTATCAGAAATACTTTAAAAAAAGGAGATTCTAAACATGAAAGTATCACTCAATTATGGGCATGACTCAATGGTTCTAGATATACCGGATGAAAATTATATGGGAACTTTGAGTTCCAAAGATACCAGAGAAATAGAAGATCCTATAAATGAAGTTAGAAAAGCTCTGGCTAATCCCATCAGTAGCAGAAAAATAAAAGAATTAGTCTCATCTCAAGATAAAGTCATCATCTTGGCGAGTGATGTTAGCCGACCATGTCCTTCTTATATTTTATTGCCACCCATCCTTGAAGAATTAAAAGAAGCCGGAGTAAGTAATAATCAAATTACGATTGTCTTTGGCTTGGGAGTACACCGAAAACAGAGCGAAGAAGAAAAAAAGAAACTAGTAGGGAAAGATATATACAGCAAAATAAAATGCATAGACCATGATATAGATAATTGTGTGAGAATTGGCACAACTAAAAGAGGTAATGAGGTTTTTATTTTTAAAGAAATATTAAAAGCTGATTTTATCATTGCTACCGGTAATTTGGAGTTTCATTATTTTGCAGGGTATACTGGAGGCGCAAAGGCGGTTTCTCCGGGGGTGTGTGGTAGGGAAACCATTGCTAATAACCATAAACATTTTCTTGAACCTAAAGCAAAGGCAGGTCTCATCAAAGGTAATCCAGTCAGAGAAGAGATTGAAGAAATTGGGGAGATGGTAGGTATTAATTTTATGGTTAATACTGTTCTGAACAGTCATAAAAAAGTAGTAAAAGTAGTAGCCGGAGATGTCACCAAGGCTCATAGGGAAGGGGCAAAATATATCAATGATATGTTTAGAGTAAAAATATATGAGTTAGCAGATATCGTTATTACTTCCCCCGGTGGATATCCTAAGGATATTGATTTATATCAAACACATAAAGCGATGGAAAATGCGAGTTTAGCGGTAAAAAAGGATGGTATTATTATTGTTGTCGGAGAATGTAGAGATGGGTTAGGAGAAGGTAAATTTGCCCAGGCCTTAAATGGAAGATTATCTCCACAGGAATTAATAGAAGAATTGAAAAAGAATTTTATTTTAGGGCGTCATAAAGCATCTCGAATTGCAAAAATCCATCTGGATAGCGAAATCTACCTGGTTTCCAATTTAGCAGATGAGATTAAGAAAAATTTATTTATCAAAAGTTTCAATTCTTTAGAAGCAGCTTTTACTAATGCATTAAAAGCACAAGGAGAAGAAGCAAAAGTTTTAGTAATGCCTTATGGAAATTCTACTTTGCCCGTTTTTAAGAGTTGATTTATTAATCTGTATAGCAAATAGTATGGAATAAAAATATTAATTAAAAATTTAAAATTGGTAAATTAGCACAGAAAAAAATAATCTAAAACCTAAGGATAGAAAAATATAAGTGAAAAGTCAATACAGCCCTGTAAAAAAATACATTGGGCTTTAAAAAAGGAGAGATATTATGGGAAAAGTAGAAAAAAAATTACAGGATATGGGTATAATTATTCCCGATGTACCCAAACCTGCAGCTTCTTATATTCCTGCTGTGCAAACAGGAAAACTGGTTTATACTTCGGGACAAGGTAGTATAAAGGATGGTATTTTGGTTTATAAAGGTAAATTAGGAAAAGATTTAACTGTTGAAGAAGGCTATGAAGCTGCAAAGATATCTATTATTAACTGTTTAGCTATACTTAAGGGGCATCTTGGTAGTTTAGATAGAGTAAAAAGAGTTGTTAAGCTTTTGGGTTTTGTATCCAGTGTTCCGGAATTTGATCAGCAACCATACGTAATAAATGGGGCTTCAGATCTTTTAATAAAAATATTCGGTGAAAAGGGAAGACATGCTCGTTCAGCAGTTGGCACAAATATACTTCCTTTTGGTACTCCAGTAGAAATAGAAATGATTGTAGAAGTTGAATAAAGGAAAATAAAAGATAAAGAGATCTTTGATTAAAAGTTTTAATTTTATTAAACTAATTGTAAACACCACTTAAAAGTAATACATTTAAAGAAATATGGAAAATATTCTCACTTTACCGATGAAATATAAAATTAGTTAGAAAATAAATAATTTTTATCTTTGGGTAATACCAGCTTTTTCCATTCTTTCCCATGCTTCTTCTAATCTTTTTTCTTCAACAGTTAAAGCAATTCTTACATATCCTTCCCCATATTCTCCGTAGCCGATTCCCGGAGTTACAATTATTCCCGTTTTTTCTAGTAAGAGATTAGAAAATTCCATAGAATTCATTTTGTTTAAAGTGGGAATCCAGATGTAAAAAGTAGCTTTAGTTGGTTTTAAATTCCATCCTAATTTATTTAATCCATTTATCACTACATTTCGTCTACCGGTATAAATTTTATTCATCTTCTCTATATTGTCCTGGGGACCAGTTAGAGCCTCTATTCCAGCTTCTTGGATGGCTTTAAAGACTCCAGAATCAACATTGGTTTTTATTATGGATAGAGCTGAAATAGCTTCTTTGTTTCCCACTGCAAAACCAAGTCTCCAGCCGGTCATATTATAAGTTTTAGACAAAGAATGAAATTCAATTCCTACTTCTTTAGACCCGCTTACTTCTAAAAAACTGTTGGCCTTGTAATCATCAAAGGTCATTTCTGAATAAGCAAAATCATGACATACTAATATATCATATTTTTTAGAAAATTTTACTACCTTTTCAAAAAAATCTTTGTGTGCAACAGCAGCGGTGGGATTATTGGGGTAGTTTATAAACATTAATTTAGCTCTTTGGGCGATTTCTTCATCTATTTTTTCTAAATCAGGCAGAAAATCATTTTCTTCTAATAAAGGCATGATATAAGGGAGGCCATTGGCAAATAAAGTAGCTGTTTTATAAACAGGATAACCGGGCTCAGGTATAAGGCTAAAATCTCCCGGGTCAATAAAAGCCAGAAAGATATGAGCTATTCCCTCTTTGGAACCGATAAGAGCCATAACTTCATTATCCGAGTCTAAGTCAACACCAAATCTATTTTTATACCATAAGGCAACTGCCTGCCTGAATTCAGCTGTTCCCGCATAGGGTGGGTAATCATGTGTTTTAGGGTCTTTAACACTTTCTCTTAATTTTTTAATTATATTATTAGGAGTAGGTTGGTCAGGGTCCCCTATACCCAAGTTAATAATGTCCACTCCTCTTTTTATAGCTTCTTCTTTTTTCTTATCAATTTCTGCAAATAAATAAGGTGGGATAATTTCTATTCTTTGTGCTATCTTCATTAATAAAATTCCTTTCTATTAAAATTTTAGAAAATTGTACTATAATACTATCTTATTTTTCAAATTCTGTTTTCTTTATCAGTTATTTACTAATAAATAAATTGGATGGATCAGGAAAATGATAGACAGGCGAGACGCCTGTCCTACGGGCAGACACAAGATTTGCTCGTACTATTTCACTATTCACTAACGAATAGATTAACCGCTAACAAGTTAACTGAAATTAATTGGTAAATTGGTAAATTAAATCGTCATTTCTCCCTTAAATACTAATTCTGCCGGTCCGGTCATATATACAGATCCGTTCTCTATCCACTGGGTATCTAAATCTCCACCCGGTAAGTGAATTGTAGCTTTCCGATCGGTTTTTTTATTTAGAACCGCAGCTACTAAAGCTGCACATGCTCCGGTTCCACAGGCCAAAGTTTCTCCCACTCCTCTTTCCCATACTCTAAAATTTATTTCTTTCCTATTTAAAATTTGAATAAATTCTACATTAGTTTTTTCAGGGAAGAGGGGGTGATTTTCAATTTTTGGGCCAATTTTATCTACTGGTACAGATTGTACATCATTGACAAAGGTTATACAATGAGGATTTCCCATAGAGACACAGGTGATTTTAAAAGTCTGCTCGGGATTTATCTTCAATGTTTCATTTATTACTGTGGGTGTATCTTCACCATTTATAGGTATTTCTCTTCTTCTTAATTTTGGAGTGCCCATATTTACTTTGATTTTTGAAACTTTTTTATTTTCTAAATCTTGGAAAATCAGTTCAGGGGTGATTATACCTGCTAAAGTCTCAATTGCAAATTTGTTTTTAGAAATTATCTTATTTTCATAGGCATATTTAGCAAAACACCTGATACCATTTCCACACATCTGGGCTTCACTACCATCAAAATTAAAAATTCTCATTCTTAAGTCTGCCTTAGAAGAAGGCAGTATAAGTATTAATCCATCTGCACCTATTCCGAAGTTACGGTCACAAAGTTTTTTGGATAGATAAGAAAGAAATGAAGAATCGCCAAATGATTTGTTTAAACAATCGATTAAAATAAAATCATTTCCCAACCCGTGCATTTTAACAAAACTTATTTTCATAATTATTTTTCTCCAAGTTTTCAATATCTTAGAATTAAAGAATACTAAATATTGTTTTTAGTTTATCAATCAACTTGTCTACATGGTTAGCTAGTTATCTGGTTAATTGGTTTTAAATACCAATTTACCATTATTCTTATATTCTTATTCTTAAACCAGCTAACCAAGTAACCAATTAACTAGCTAACTCTTTTCTTATTATATATTACACATTACTTATTACTGTCTTTTATATCTTCAACACATCTTTCATTTCATAAAAGCTTGCTGGTTTTCCTTCCATAAATTTTATGGCCTGAATCGTTCCATGAGCAAAGGTATCTCGACTATGTGCTTTATGCGTTAATTCTATCCTTTCACCTAATGCCGTAAACATTACTATATGTTCGCCGGTGATGTCTCCTCCACGAATAGAATGAATGCCAATTTCTTCTCTTTTTCTTTCTCCAATGAGACCCTGTCTTCCGTATATTCCTACTTCGTCGAGATTGATGTTTTTTGCCTTAGCAATTTCTTGAGCAAGTTTTTTTGCTGTGCCGCTAGGAGCATCTTTTTTAAAGCGATGATGAGATTCGATTATTTCAATATCATAACTATCCCCCAGAGAAACCGCTGTTTCTGCTGCAAGCTTAAAGAGAAGATTTACTCCCAAAGACATATTTGGAGAGAAGAGAAAAGGTATATTTTGAGATAAACTTTTCATCTTAGCTATCTCTTCACCAGAAAATCCGGTGGTACCTATAATCATGGTTTTTTTATATTTAGCGACAATTTCCAAGTGTTGAAGAGAGACTTTAGGATTGGTAAATTCGACGATTTGGTCTGCATCTTGAATTATTGCTTTTAAATTATCTACGATCATTATTCCGGTTTTGCCTTGTCCCACTGTTGCACCCCAGTCTTTCCCAATATCAGGATGAGTAGGGGATTCAACTATTCCTGTTAATTTTAGTTCATTATCCTGATAAATTAATTGTGCAACTTTAGAAGCCATTCTTCCACAACCACCGCACACTATTACCTTAATCATTTATTTATTCCTCCAATAAATTAAATTTTACTAAATCTGCTTTCAGTTTAGCTAAATTATTTTCACTCATTGGAGCCAAAGGTAAACGTAAATTACCGGAAGGCAATCCCATTAATTGAACGCTGGTTTTGACCGGTATCGGGTTGGTTTCATAAAACATCGCACTGCTTAAAGGGTATATTTTTGATAAGAAAATATCTTGGGCTTTTTGGTAATTTCCGTTTTCAAATTCACTAATCATATTAGCAACATCACCGGGGATGATATTAGCTACCACTGAAATAACTCCTTTACCGCCGATAGATAATACCGGGAGCAATAATTTATCGTCTCCGGAAAGGAGAACAATATTATCCCCGCATAACTCAACTATTTGAGTCATCTGGTCCAAATTACCGCTCGCTTCTTTTACTGCTACGATATTTTTCAACTGGGCTAATTTTGCTAAAGTTTCAGGTAATAAATTGACTCCGGTTCGGGAAGGAACATTATATACGATGATGGGTATATCAATTTCTTCTGCTAATTTTTTATAATGTATATACAATCCCTTTTGAGTAGGTTTATTGTAATAAGGGACAACTACAAGTGCTCCATCAGCACCTGCTTCTTTTGCGTGAGAAGTTAAGTCGAAAGCTTCTCGGGTACTGTTTGATCCGGCACCGGCAATGACCGGAACTCTTCCTGCTACTGCTTCTATGGTTATATCAACTACTTTTTTGTGTTCTTCGTGTGAGAGGGTAGGCGATTCTCCGGTGGTTCCACAGGGGACGATTCCGTTTGTTCCATTTTTAATATGGAACTCTACCAATTCCTTTATTCCTTTTTCATCGACCTCACCACTTTCGGTAAATGGGGTGATCATAGCTACTAAAGATCCTTTAAACATTTTTCATTCCTCCTTTATTTTCGTATATCGTATCGCGTATTGCGTATCGCGTACGAATTTATTTTGATTCCTGAATTTTGCCTCCTGATTTTTTTCTTTCTTCCTAACTATACGCTATACGCTGAACGCTCAACGCTAATTTATTTAGTTACCTTGATTCCTGCTTCTTCTAACGATTTATTTACTATTTTGTAGGCAAATTCTCTATCTTTCCATTCCAAAAAGATTAAAATATCTGTTTTAATAGTAGTCATTTCAATTATATTTATATTATTTTCAGCCAGAGGACGGGTAATTCTTTCAATAATACCAGGTGTTTCTATAAAATCCCTGCTTCTGGCAATGATTAAAGCAATATTATTTTTCAAAGTAACTGACTTTAGTCTTTCATCTTCAATTACAGTAGGATGAATCAAATCATAAGATTGCTGGGCATAATTCTCCATAACATAGATTCCGATATGTTTTGTCCCGATAGAAACCCCATATAGACTGATAAGATTATCAGAAATGGGAGTAATTACCTTTTTTAATAGTCCTGGTGTATTAAAAATTTCCGTTCCCAGAATAGTTAACATAGTCAGTTTTTCTTTGAAAAGAGTTAATTTGCTTTTAAAGGCTCCAATTATCTCCGTACCTTCTGCTGCTAAGTTTCCGTTTTGAAAGTGGATTATTTTTGCTTTCATCTTATCCGTTTTGTATTTTAAAGCCTGTGGATGTAAAACTTTTGCCCCACCTTCAGCAAGGACTCCCATCTCTTCCACACTTATTTTCTTTAAAGTTACGGGTTCTTTTATTATCCGGGGATCAGCACTTAATACTCCCACTGCATCAGTTACGATTATTACTTCATCGGCTTCTAAAAAGTTTCCCAGGGCAAAAGCAGTGATATCACTACCGCCCCGGCCAAGAGTGGTTATGCTTCCATCTTCACAACTTCTACCTAAAAAACCGCATATTATAGGAATAACCTTTTTTTCGAGTAAAGGTTTAATAATTTTTTGGCATTTTTCTTGACTTTCTTGAGAAAGAATTTTAGCCTGGTTAAAGTTTGAATCAGTAATAATAGGAAAATCCTTATCTGCGGGGTCAAAATATTTAGAAGAAAATCCCATAGATTTAATGGTAGCCGCAAGAACTCTGGCACTTATCCGCTCTCCCATAGAAACAAAGTCAGCATAATCTCTATCCTCAATGCGATCTTTAACAGAATTTTTAAGTAAAGAAGTTAGAGTATCGGTGGTGTTCCCCATTGCTGAAACAACTGCTACTATTTCACATCCTTTTTTTACTTGTTGTATTATTGATTGAGCGGCTTTTTTAATTCTTTCAGGATCCTGGACACTGGTTCCGCCAAATTTTACTATTATTCTCATATAAATATCACCTTTATATTATTTTTTATTTAAACCATTCTGGCATAGTGTCATTTCTTACGATATCAGCATAAGTCTCTCTTTTTACGATTAAATCATCCTTTCCTTGATTTACCAGAACAACTGCTGGCCGCGGAAGCTGGTTGTAATTGCTCGACATAGAATAGTGATAGGCACCGGTAGTAAATACTACTAAAAGATCTCCCGGGGAAGCCGAAGGCAGTTTTAAATCTTTAATCAAAATATCTCCTGATTCACAGCATTTCCCGGCAATGGTCACCACTTCTTCGGGTAGGTTGCTGTCTATTTTGTTTACTAAAGTACCTTCATATTTTGCTTCATAAAGAATAGGTCGAGGGTTATCAGTCATTCCACCATCTACAATAAGGTATTTTCTAATCCCGGGTATCTCCTTTATATTACCGATGGTATAGAGAGTAATACCTGCTTCAGCTACAATAGACCTACCTGGTTCTATTAAAATTTTGGGCATTATTAGATTGTTTTTTCTTACCTCATTTTCTACATTATCAACAATTAAATTTACAAAATTTTCTATAGAAGGAGGCAAATCGGATTCCAAGTATTTTACCCCCAATCCTCCGCCTAAATTTAAATTTAGCGTATCTGTTCCCTCGATGTCTTTTATCTTTCTCATCAGTTTTACCATTTCTTTAATGGCGAGAACATAAGAAGATAGGTCAAAAATTTGTGAGCCGAGATGAAAATGTAAGCCATTATAGCTGATATGTTCTTTGGATAAAACT
>JAUVOA010000258.1 GCA_030599445.1 Atribacterota bacterium
TGCTTTTAGTTCTTCAATCTGTTTTTCTTTTTCTTGTATACTTTCTTTCAGTTCTAAAACAAGTTCATCCTTGGAAATAACAATCTGTTCAGACTCTTCTTTTTGTCTCTCAGTGGTTTTAATTGTTTCTTCTTTTTCGGTTAACAAAGCTTCGAGTCTGGCTTTTTCTTCTGTTAGTTCTGATAATTTATCAGCATATTCTTTTTCTAAATCTTCCTCTCCTTTAGCCAAACTTGCTTTTAGTTCTTCAATCTGTTTTTCTTTTTCTTGTATATTTCCTTTCAGTTCTAAAATAAGTTCGTCTTTAGAAAAAACAATCTGTTCTGATTCTTCTTTTTGCTTCTCAATGGTTGTAATCGTCTCTTCTTTTTCGGTTAATAAAACTTCGAGTTTGGTTTTTTCTTCTGCTAGTTCTGATAATTTATCAACATATTCTTTCTCTAAATCTTCCCCTCCTTCTACTAAACTTGCTTTTAGTTCTTCAATCTGTTTTTCCTTTTCTTGTATATTTTCTTTCAGTTCTGAAATAAGTTCGTCATTACTTTCCAGTTTAAGATTTTTCTCTTCCATTTCTTTCTTTGCTTGATTGGATTGGTCATAAGTATAAATACCAAAACCGCCAACAATTAATAAAACTATTATAAATAAAACTATTAAATTTTTTGACATTTTTACCTCCCATACTTTTAATTTTTACTTATATTACTATAGTTCGATAAAAATTTAAAAAACCCTCTTTTATAAATAAAAAATATTTATTTTTTTTCAATTATTTATATTAACTTTATTTTTTTACTTTAATCTATTCCCTATCGTAAAGCTTGTATCCTTATTTCCAAAAAGGTTGACTTAGCAGGAACAGTTATTGGGAATCCACAGGAGAGCTGCTGCACCAAGAACACCGGCGTTTCCACCCAATTTCCCAATAACAATTTTAAGAGATTTACAATTGGAATAAAATGCTCTCTTTTTTACTTCCCTTCTAAGAGGGATAAGTAGTTTATTACCTTCGTTAGTTATTCCTCCAACCAGTACCACCATTTCAGGATTCAATATATTGGCGATATTGGCAATAGCTATACCTAAATAAGAGATGGCCTCTTCAACCACACCTTTAGTTAATTTATCTCCTTTGCGGGCACTTTCAAAAATTGATTTTAATCTGAGCGACTGAAGCAACTCATCATCATTATCAAAATTTAAGAACTTGCTTTTTATTCCCTCTTTTATTCTATTTTTTATTCTATTTTTAATCCCGGTAGCAGAAGAATAGGCTTCCAAGCAGCCATAGTTACCACAATTACAACGGGGGCCATCTTTATTTACAGTCATATGTCCTAACTCCGCTGCACCATAATTATTACCATGATATATCTTTCCGTCAATAATTATTCCGCCGCCAATTCCGGTTCCCAGAGTAAAACATACTAAATTATTTACACCTTGGCCTGCCCCAAAACACCTTTCCCCCCAGGCAGCTGCATTGGCATCATTTTCTAAAACAACTTTCATATTAAATTCATTTTCCAATTTTTTCTTTAAAGGAACATCTATCCATCCGGGAAGATTGGGAGCAAAATTTATGATTCCTCTTTTAACATCAAGAGGACCCGGTGCTCCAATCCCTATTCCTATTATATCATCAAGAGCTATGGTGGATTGAATAATATTTTCATGGATGGTCTCTATTATTCTTTTAATGGTAGCTTCTTTACCTCTTTCGGCTAAAGTTGGAACTTTCAGGCTGTTTACTATTTTCCCCTGGCAATTCACTATTGCACTGACAATATTCGTTCCTCCCAAATCAACGCCGATAGAATATTTTTTTTCTACACCTTTTTTTTCTGCCATTATATATATTGCCTTTTCATTATTGCCATATTTTTTCTTTGTATTCCTTAAAAGCTTCTACTTGCTGTTGAATTACTTCTTCTGATTGTTGTACATCTAAATCTTTTGTTTCAATGGCAAAACTTGCTAAGCGCCCCTGCCATAAAATTCTTAATATCTCTAAAATATCCCCTTTTCTATCTCTTTTCTGTTCATAATAGTTTAAACTATAATATACTATTTGAGCCCATAAATCTATAGGAAAATTAAAGTCCTTCACACCGTAATTTTTATATATTTTATCTAAAGAAGATATTATCTCTACTGGTAGGAAAAAATTCTTTTCCTTTATTGTTTCTTTATATCCAGATTTAAAATCATTTATATGCCCCGATATATCCATTACCACCTCTTTAGGTGTCTCTACTTCTTTTATTCCAATCCTCTCTACGTTTTTATCTGCCACTTTCCTTTTAGAAAAATCTTTATAAAAAATGGTTAAGTCCAAAATACTTCCTGTTACCTGATTGAACATAGGAACTAATAATACTTTGGGGTCTTTATAATCTTTGGTGGAATCATGACTCTTTATCCCCAGTTTCGCTTCTATCATCTTCATATCTTCACAAGCAGCAACTGTAGTAATAAATATGTCTATTCCAAATTCAGCCGGGAAAAGAGGGTGAACCAACACTTTTTTCACCATTTTAGCGGATAGGCCATATTCTCCCCCAATGGGTTGTCTGATAGAAATCCCGTAAAGTGCTCGAGTCACTGGATAAGCCAGATGATTGGTAATCACCCCATCATATTTATGTCTTGCATAAAAGGGAGCAACCAGATCATGTCCGGTTAATATAGGCTGAACTAAGTGTTTTAACCATTCCGGAGTTATACTGGTAAGGTCGCCATCTACTAAAGCAACTGCCTCTGCTCCTACTTCTTCTGCCTTAATAAATATGGTTTTTACTCCATTCCCCTTTCCGATTTTCCCAACTTGATCCAGTACCATCTTCTCTGTTCTGGTTACAGTTTTATTAGCCCTCTCTTTGGTGTGGTCTTTAGAAAAACCATCTGAGACTATAATTAAACTTTTCTTCTCCGGGAAATAGTCATTCAGACCCTGGTCAACTACTTTAATTACTCCCTCAATGGTATCTTCAACATTCTTAGTGCAAATACCTACTACTATATTTACTTTATCTTTCATTACAAATCTTCCCCCTTAGTTTTACTATATATTAAATCTGCTTCTTTAAGTGATTCTAAAGAACCGATATCAAACCA
>JAUVOA010000290.1 GCA_030599445.1 Atribacterota bacterium
ACAGTAACCTTTAAGCTGTCCTAACCCGGCAGTTCTATCAGACCTTTTTATTTCAAATAAGATATAATAATGTTTTAAATCCTCCCGGAAAACTACAATATCTACGGCTTGAGGCTCTATTTGAGGAGCAAAATTGATGGTTTTCTTAACACCAATTCGTTTTTTGGGATAATTATATTTATTAATTAATCGGTAAATCCAGAGTTGTCTAACTATTTCTTCCGGCTTGGCTATTTTATTTCTATTTTTAATTTGACATTTTATAAAATATTTTCCTTCTTGCTCGATTATTAATCTTTCGACAGCATTAATCTCATCCGAATTAAAAAGAGATAAACCATGTTTAACATCCGGTGCAGAAAATATTTTTTGGAGATTTAATTTATCCGGCATATTTTACCCCCTCCCCACCTTTGTTTTGAATATTTGAATTTCTATTTTAATCCTACTTTAATAACTTTTATTATATATTCGATATCTTACCCTGCATATCCTTCTTTTTAACTTAAAATTAAAAAAACCCGAATAATAGAAGAAATTCGGGCTTTTGATTAAAACAATTTAATTGCGTTTAATTACGCCAAACAACTGTCCTCTCCAGTCGTGTTCTATTCTTTTTTAAACCATGATAAATAACATTCCCTTTACCATGCTTTTATACAATTCCTTTTTGCTTGAACCACTGGACTGCATCCTTTATTGATTCGTATATAGAACGAGGGGAATAGCCAAGCTCATCTTGAGCTCTCTGACAGGAAACCAGGGAATTGCTGGCTAAAACATCAATTGAAAAGGGAGTAAAAAGAGGTTTAATTTTCATTAGATTGCAATATAATACATTAAAAAATCCGGCTGCCCTTGCCACCTGGTGAAGTATTTTAAATGAAGGTACTTTTACCCCGCTAATCTCCTCTAAAAACTTTAATAATTGCCGAACGCTTATCTGTTGCCCGGACAAGATATAACATTCTCCTTTCTTGCCTTTCTCACATGCTAAAATAAGCCCTTCGGCTACATCCCGTACATCAACAAAATCATAAGCCCCGTCAACATAAGCTTTTACCTTCCCTTTAACAAAATCAACAATTAATTTCCCCATTTCCGATACACGGTAATCATGTGGGCCTATAATCCCCGATGGACACAAAATAACTGCATCTAATCCTTTTTCAATACCCTTAATCACTTCCAATGTGCCAAGAGTCTTCGATTTAGAATATTCTCCCAGTACATTTTCCGGATTAAATTCCCTCGATTCATCAATAACAATGCCTGGTGCCGGTTCAGAAAGGGCATGGATTGAACTGGTATAGACCAATCTTTTTACTTTTGTTTCAAGACACATATTAACTACATTTCTGGTCCCGAGAACATTAACTTGATATAAGTGTTTTTGCTGGCCGGGAAGGATAGAAATTATTCCTGCGCAATGATACACTATTTCTGCTCCTTCGAAAGCCTTTCGCAAAGAATCGGGAACGCATACATCCCCGTCTACTTTCTCTACCTCTAATCCTTCAAGAGAAACAATATCCTCCCCGGGGAGAATAAGCGCCCTCACTTTTTTATTCTGGTTTACTAATTTTCGAACCAGTACATTTCCTAAATGTCCAGTCGCTCCCGTAATAACAATCATTTTTATCTCCTTATTAATTTACTATTAATTATTTGAAATATTAATTACATGCCGTGATATTTCTTTTCTATTCTTTCAGCCATAAATTTTATATCCGCCTGATTGGAAAATATACTTAAAATCGAAATATAATCCTTAATTTTTTTCAAATTATAATCAGAATTAGTCCACGCGGTATCGATCCATAGATATAGAGAAAATAAATCAATCTGATCAGAATGGGTGATATCAATCATTTTTTTTAAAGTAGATTCGCTTTTCTTGAAACTTCCTCCTGCTATTAGTGGTGCATCACGATAGTACATTGCCAGAGAAATATAGGCCTTTTCGTTTCCAGAATCCAATTCGATTGCTTTTACAAGAAAATCTTTAATCCCCGTACCAAATTTTGCTTTATAATATAAATTACGGTAGGATACTAGCTGACCTTCTACATCCGCAAGTAAACGGTATCCATCACTAAAATCTCCTATATCTAAAGACTCAGAAATTAGCCTCTTGCTAAAAGAAAAATCTTCTTCGGCTTTTTCATGATCATTTCTTTCTTTTTCAATTACCCCTGTTAAATAAGCTACTTTAGCTAACCAATAATATCTTAATTGTTTGTTTTCTATTTCTGTAAAATAAGGAATGCTTTCTTCTAATATTGTTATAGCCTCACTAAGTTTTGGTGTTGGAGCAACAAACATTTCTCTAGCTTGGAAGTATAAATTTTCCCCTTTTTTATATTTAGAGTCATCAGACTGAGCTTGTATATAGATATTATTTATTCCCAAAAACAGAACAGCCAATATCGCTATAAAAATTACCTGTTTTAAAAAATTATAAAAAAGATTCACCTTATATGTTCTTTTCATTAAAAAACCTTTCTTTGTACTTGTTTTGTATTTCCCCTAAAAATGAATCGTATAATAAACTATCGTTCATTTTACAAGTAAAAAAAATTATATTAATTCATTTAAGAGATTGCGAAAATAAATATGGGTAAATTGAGTGAACAATTCTTTTGTTTTTCCCTTATCCTTATATTTGTTCAACACTAAAGATATACCTTCGATAAAGCCGGTGGCAAGAACTTGTGCCAAAAAATCATCTTCGGCCATAATCCTCTTTTTCTTCATTCTCGGAAAAGCTTCTTTTTTTATCCGTCCGGCGATAAGAGATATAATTTGTTCCCTGGCATTCTCCATTTGGGAACCCTTGCTACCATTTAACAAAATAACTAATTCGGGTCGATGTTGGAT
>JAUVOA010000236.1 GCA_030599445.1 Atribacterota bacterium
CCTTCTGGCTACTACTTTAATGTCTACATCTTTAGCCCACGGTTTTCCTCTTGCGTGAACCTTTAAAATGTCCTCCCGGCCTAAAATATCAGGTCTATCTACCACAATCCGTCGATCAAATCTTCCCGGTCTTAATAAAGCAGGATCTAAAATATCTGGGCGGTTAGTGGCAGCAATCATTATAATTCCTATATTCTGATCAAAACCATCCATTTCTACCAACAGTTGGTTTAAGGTTTGTTCTCTCTCATCATGTCCTCCTCCTAAACCGGCTCCTCTGTGTCTCCCTACAGCATCGATTTCGTCCATAAAAATAATGCAAGGAGAATTTGCCTTTGCCTGCTTAAATAAATCTCTTACTCGGGAAGCACCGACTCCTACAAACATCTCCACAAAATCAGAGCCGCTGATACTGAAGAATGGTACTCCTGCCTCGCCAGCAATAGCTCGAGCCAGTAATGTTTTACCTGCTCCAGGTGGACCATAAAGCAAAACTCCTCTGGGTATTTTAGCTCCCAATTTTTTAAATTTTGCTGGATTTTTTAAAAATTCTATTATTTCTTCAACTTCCTCTTCTGCTTCATCAATTCCAGCCACATCTTTAAAAGTTACTTTGGGGGTCTCTTTGCCTAAAAGCTTGGCTTTGCTCTTGCCAAAGGACATCACTTTATTCCCTCCACCTTGCATCTGTTGTATCATAAATAACCAAATTCCAATTATTAAAAGCATGGGTAATAAAGATGAAAGTAACTGCACCCACCAGGATACCTTTACCGGAGGTTTAGCTTCTATTATTATATTTTTACTTCGAAGGGTGTTTATCATCTCCGGGTCATCAGGTGAATAAGTAGAGAATTCTGTACCATCCATAAGTATACCAGTAATTGTATTATCGACAATGGTAACTTTAGATACATTATTTATTTCAACTTCTTTTAAAAATTCAGAATAGGTAAGTTCTTGTTGAGTAGTAGATTTTGGCTCAAAAAACGAACTTATAATTGAAACTGTAATAATTAACATCAGTAAATATAGGCCGATGTTTCTATAATTTTTATTTCCTTTTAAGTCTTTTTTATTAAAATTAGGTATTTTAGCCAAGAAATATTTCTCCTTTTTTCAAAAATTTCTTATAATAAGCTTATTTTACAACTCTTATCGTAAAATAATTTTAGCATATTTCCTATATAAAAACAAACACATAATAAAATAGTATCGAGTATATAGTATCGAGTATCGAGTTAAGAAAAAGAAGGAAAAGATAGAAAAAGTAGCATTCTTCTTTCTATCTAACTACCCCACTAAAGTTTACACTAATAATTGTATTTCGTATATCGTATTACGCCAGCGTTAAGCTAAAAAATTAAAGCGAAAAGCGAAAAACCATAATTCAAAATTCAAAACTTTTTATTCAATTTTAAGTTTTAAGTTTTGTTTTGCGTTTTTAGCTTTACACTTTACGCTCTGATACTATTCATTAACAACTAATACTTACTTCAATTCTCCCTTATATATTTTGGGGTTAAGTGTAAAAACAAAAGGAACATTTCTAAACTTTCCTACATAATCCAAACCATAACCAACTACAAATTTATTAGGTATATCGAATCCCAAATAATCAACCTTAACCTTAACTTTTCTTCTGGCACTTTTATTTAAAAATGTACAAACCTTTAAGCTGGCTGGTTTACGTGATTTTAATATTCGTAGCAAATAATCCAAAGTCAATCCGGTATCTACTATATCTTCAACTACTAAGACATCTTTACCCACAATAGTTTCATCTAAATCCTTTAATATCCTTACTACTCCCGAAGACTCTGTGGCTGCTCCGTAACTGGAAATAGCCATAAAATCAAATGTCATAGGAATTGAAATTGCTCGAGCTAAATCTGACATAAATATTATTGCTCCTCTTAACACACCTATAAAAACCAAGTCTTTGCCTTTATAATCCTGCGCTATCTTTTTACCTAATTCGGTAACTTTTTCTATAATTTCTTCTTCTGTAATTAAAATTTCATCAATTTCGTTATTTTTTAGCATTTTTTTCTCCTTCCTTGTTAAAAATCAAAAATATTCCTGCAAAAAAGTATTCTTTACCTTTATCTTTATAGAGAGCACTTTTTTAGTATTAGAGTCGACTTTCACACGGTTATCCAGTCTCATTCCCATAATCCATATTATTTTATCTTCACTATCAAGCAAGATAGGGATTAAATCTCGATAACCTTTAGGAATTTTATTATCAATAAAAAAATCTTTAACTTTCTTTAAGCCCTTCATCTTTAAGGGATAAAATCTATCTCCACTCCGTCTATTTCTTAATCTGAGAGGGATTTTAACTTTATTGTAATCAAGAAATTCAAGAAATTCCCCTTTAGATTTTTTTTTAGTAAAATGTAAAGAAGATTTTATGTCCGCAGAATCTAATATTTTTATTTCAACCTTTATACCCAAAGATTTAATCTCTGTTTTCCCTGGAATTAATATATCGTATTCCCAGGGAGTAGGTATCTCCTCTGTTTGATCTTTAGAAATCCTCTTTCTATAAATTATCATCTTGTTATAAACCTTCTTAACTCTTAAATCATCAGGAAGATAAATTTCTTTTTCCCCCAATTGGTGCTCAGTGAGTTTTAATATTTCATTATTATGTCTAAAACTTATAGAATAAAGATTTCCCTTTACAACTTCAATAGATTTTCTAATTATCCGCCTCTTTAAAACCAGAGGTAGAGAAGTAAATTTTTTTAAATCAGTAATAACCATCTCGGGACTTTCTCGTCTTACAACTTCTTTAAAAAGTAATTCTGTTTCTTGGTTTAGATATGCCGAAACTTCACTAATTATACTCCTAAGACGCAGCATAACATCTTTTATATTTTTATTATAATCTTTAGAAAGCAAAGGCAAAAGCTCTAATCTAATTTTATTTCTAAAATATACAACTTCTTTGTTGCTCGAATCTACCCTATACTCTATTTTATTTTCTTTACAGTATTCTTCAATCTCTGCTCTACTACACTCTATTAAAGGTCTGATTATTTTACCTCGTACCGGAGGAATTCCCATCAAACCCTCTAATCCACTTCCTCTTAAAAATCTCATCAAAATAGTTTCTACCTGATCATCAGCATTATGACCCAGGGCAATCTTGTTTGTTTTAAACTTCTTGATGGTTTCCAAATAAAATTTATATCTATACTTACGAGCAGCTTCTTCCAGAGTTAAATGATTTTTTCGAGCAATTTTTGTTAAATCACAGCTTTTAACTTCGCAAGGTAAACCTAACTCTTGGGCTAAATTTTTAACAAAATTTACATCTTCATCCGATTCTTTTCCTCTCAGCATATGGTCAAGGTGGGCAATAAAA